>JAFZRG010000176.1 GCA_017619985.1 Bacillota bacterium
AGCCGCGCGCCGTCCTCGGCGCGCGTGATCTTGAAGACGCGGCCGCGGGTGTCTTCCGGCCACCGCTTCTCTTCGAGGCAGTCCTTCATGCCGTCCAGAAATTCCTGCACGCCGTCCAGCTTCAGGGCGGAACCGAACCAGCAGGGGAAGACCTTGCGTTCGCGCACGAGCCTGCGGACCGTGCTCTGGGAAAGCGTCCCGTCCGCCAGATATTCGTCCAGCGCTTTTTCATCGGACAGCGCCATGGCTTCCGCGGCGTCTCTCGCCGCCATGTCGACACAGTGCGCGGACAGTTTGCCCTGCAGGATCCGCAGGATCTCCGCTTTCGCATCGCTTCCGCCCGCCGCCTCCGCCAGGTCCATCTTATTGATCCAGATGAATGTGGGTATCTGATAGCGCTTTAAAAGCGACCAGACCGTCGCGGTATGGGCCTGCACGCCGTCCGGCCCGGAAATGACGAGGATGGCATAATCGAGCACGGATAGAACCCGCTCCATCTCGGCGGAAAAATCCATGTGGCCCGGCGTATCGAGGAGGGTCACGCGGGTATCGCCGAGGTCGAAAACGGCCTGTTTCGAGAATATGGTAATGCCCCGGCGGCGCTCCAGCCGCTGGGTATCCAGGAATGCGTCCTTATGGTCGACCCGCCCGAGGGTCCTGATGGCGCCCGCCTGGTACAGCATGGCTTCCGCCATGGAAGTCTTGCCTGCGTCCACGTGGGCGAGGATGCCGATCGCCGTGTGTTTCATGCGTCTATTGTAGCACAGGAGGGCTGCCGTATGGTATAATGTCCTTGAGGTGAGAACCTCGCGAAAACCAAATAAGGAGGTTTTGTTATGTTTATTGAAATCACCGGCAAAAACTTCAATCCAAGCGACAAGCTGGAAGCCACCATCGAGAAGAAGTTCGGGAAACTGGACAAGTACTTCTCGGGAGAAGCCAAGGCTGCCATCATGTGCAGCGAGGTGAAGAAAGGACTTTGCAAGCTTGAGGCGACGATCTATGCTGCCGGCATGATCTTCCGCGCAGAAGAGTCCAGCGACGATATCTACTATTGCCTGGACAAAGTCATCGACAAACTCTCCACGCAGATGTCCCGCTTCAAGACGAGACTGGCGAAGCACCACAAGGATCAGAAGGATATCATCTTCGCGGAGATCCCCGAACCCGCGGCAGAGACTGCGGAAAAGGGCATCGTGCGCACGAAGCGCTTCCGCCTGAACCCGATGACGTCCGAAGAGGCGATCCTGCAGATGGAAATGCTCGAACACGACTTCTTCGTCTATAAGGACGGCGAGAGCGGCGGTATCAACGTGGTCTACAAGAGAGCCGACGGATCGTACGGTCTGCTGGAGACGGAGGAATAATTTCAGCTTCCTTCATAACAGAATAGCGACGAAGGCCCTGCGCGAGCGGGGCCTTTTCTCTTGCCTTTATGCAGGCAGGGGATCTCTGTCCTTCAGGATCGTCAGCTTTTCCTTCTTCCGGTCGTAATAATAGACGTTGTCGGACAGGTAGTCGAAGGCATCCGGCTCGAGCAGCGACGCGCGGCGGAACGTCTCGAGGATGATCCCCCTGGGCACGCTCTTGACCGCGACGATGAACAGCAGGTGCAGGCTGTCCGGCAGGACGTACAGGTCGGAATCCAGCGTTTCGGCCGCTTCCTTCAGCATTTCCTTATCCAACAGGCAGACGGCGCCGAACGTGCTGCCTTCGCACCAGGCATTCAGCCCCAGCTGGGACTCCTCCAGCACGCTCGGATATTCCCGGAACGTGTTTTCGCACGCGGTCTTCAGCAGGGTCTCCGGATCCATGTCCAGTTCCTTCAGAATGTCGTTCGTGACCACGCACAGGTACCCGCTCTGCGGGCCTTCCTCCAGCACCGCGATGGCCGCGAGATCCAGGAAATCGTGATGCGGCACGTTCTTCAGAAGCTGCCGGTTGCGATTGCGGTTGATCAGCGCGAGATGCAGCGTGCGGACGTCGGGTCTGTCGTCCTGCATCTGCAGACATTTCTCTTCGACTTCAGGCGGCAGGGAGCACTGCATCGCTTCAGCAGCGCTCCGCAGCACGTTTTCGAGCCTGGCGCCGCACACGATGCTGCGGTACAGATCCTGATAGTTCAGCGTCGGCATGGGCCTCGTGTCCGATGCGGGACCGGGCGGCTGCAGGCGGAACGTATCGACGCAGCGGTTGATCTTGTAGATCTTCTTTTCGACCAGCCTGTGGTCCGCGTATTCCGCGGGCATGTACTTTTTCAGGTCCGAACGGACGGCCTGTTTGAATCGTTCGTAGGAAAGCATAGGTCCTCCTTTGTGTTGAATGGTAAATTATGGCAACATCATACAATAAATGTTAAATATTGTAAAGCAAAAATTTACCAATTACTGTTTGCGGTCACCGCTGCCCATTGTAGAGGTCTGCGCAGTGTGGTATAATAGTCCAAATCTGAATTCCAGGAGGTGATTCGTCCTTATGGACGCCGGAAGTATTTCCGTTATTCCGCGATATCTGTTTTTCATAGCGTTGCTGCTTTTGGGAGGCGCGTATTTTGCCGCGGCCGAGACTGCCTTTGCGTCGGTCAGCAAAATACGCATGATTTCCGATGCGGACGACGGTGACGAGCGCGCGAAGAAAGCGCTTTATGTGCTGGACCATTTCGACAAGGCTCTCACCACGCTGCTGATCGGAAACAACGTGATGCACATTGCATGCTCCTCCGCGGCAACGCTTTTAGCATCCAAACTTTGGGGCAATAGAGCCGTGACGGCCTGCACGTTCGTCACGGCGTTCGTCGTGTTCGTCTTTGCCGAGATGATCCCGAAATCCTACGCCAAGGCCTGCAGCGAAACGCTTGCGCCGCGCGTGGCCGGGTCCCTGATCTTCTTCATGAAGCTCCTGACGCCGGTCAGCATCCTGTTCTCCGGGATCAGCCATGCCGTGACGAAGATGGTCGGCTCGGACGGCACAGACGAACCCACCGTGACGGAAGAGGAACTGTTCGACATCATCGAGAACATCGATGAAGAGGACAAGATCGACGAGGACGCGGCCGAACTGGTGCAATCCGCGCTGGAATTCACCGTCAAGACCGTCAATTTCGTGCTGACGCCGTGGAGCAGCACCGTCAAGATCAGCCGCTCCATGAGCGACGAAGA
>JAFZRG010000177.1 GCA_017619985.1 Bacillota bacterium
AGATCCAGCAGTACAAGCCCAAGATGATCTACGTCATCCCGACGTTCCAGAACCCGTCCGGCAGAACGCTGACCCTCGAGAGAAGAAAGAAGATCGCCGAACTGGCCGATCAGTACGACGTGCTGGTCTTCGAGGATGACCCCTACAGAGACATCCGCTTCACGGGTCACGACCTGGCTCCGATCAAGAGCTTCGACAAGAGCGGCAAGGTGATCCTGGGCAACTCCTTCTCCAAGATCTTCTCCGCAGGAAGCAGACTGGGCTACATCGTCGGTCTCGACGAGATGATGCAGCCGCTGCAGGACGTCAAGACGGCGAGCAACTCCCACACGTCCATGCTGCCGCAGGTCCTGTGCGCGGAATTCTTCAAGAGAGGATACTATCCCGAACATCATGAGATGATCTGCAGCCTGTACAGAGAGCGCTGCCAGAAGATGATGGAGTGCATCGAGGAATACTTCCCGAAGGGCACGAAGTGGACCGTTCCCGACGGCGGCCTGTTCACCTGGGCACAGCTGCCCGGCGGCCTGAACACGACGCTGCTGAGAGAAGAAGCCATCACGAGACCGGACGTCAAGGTCGCGTTCGTCGCAGGCGAGAAGTTCTTCACCGACGGCGAGCCCGTCACGAACTGCATGCGCATCAGCTTCGGCGCCGTACCTCCCGAAAACATCGAGAAGGCAACGAAGAAGCTGGGCAAGATGCTTTGCGACAAACTGAAGTAAGTAGTAGAATAGAACCCGGCGGGACTATCCCCGCCGGGTATTTTTATGGCGTATCTTTGTTTTGCCGGATTCAGCGCGGCCTTGCTGCTGTGCGTCATCACGGGACGGTCCCTGGCATACGCCCTCACGATAGGGCTCGTGCTGTTTTTGCTGTACGGCAGACGGGAAGGGCACTCGTGGGCGGACCTGCTCAGGATGTGCGCATCCGGCATCTGGCGCAACCGCTATATCTTCCTGAACTTCGTCTTCATCGGCATGCTGACGGCCAGCTGGCGCGCTTCCGGCACCATCCCCTATATCGTGACCGCGGCGACTGGGCTCATCCGGCCGTCCATTTTCCTGATGATGGCCTTTGTCTTGTGCTGCCTGATCTCTTTCCTGACGGGCACGGCCATGGGGACCGCCGCGACCATGGGGGTCATTAGCATGGCCATGGCGTCCGCGATGGACGTGAGCGTCATCCTGACAGGCGGTGCCGTGATGTCCGGCTGCTATTTCGGCGACCGCATGTCGTCGGTGTCTTCCAGCGCGCTGCTGGTGAGCGGCCTGACCGATACCGACATCTACGACAATATCCGCAACATGGCGAAGAGCTGCGCCGTGCCGTTCGCGGCGAGCTGCCTGGTGTATTTAGCGCTTGGCCTTGCCGTGCATCACGGAAATACCGTCCCCGACCTGCGCGGCATGTTCTCGCGGGAATTCGTCCTGAGCCCGCTCAGCGTGCTGCCCGCAGCCGTATTGCTGGCGCTGGCTTCGCTGAAGAAGAACATGCGCATCACGATGGGCTGCAGCACGGTTGCTGCCGTCTGCCTGACCGTCCTGCTGCAGCATGCGGATCCGCAGGAACTGCTCCTGCTGCTGTGGCGCGGCTACCGGACGGCCGATCCTTCGCTTTCCGCGGTCCTGAACGGCGGCGGCATCCTGTCCATGCGCCGCATGGCGCTCATCTTTACGTACGTTTCCGCCTTTTCGGGCATCTTCCACGGTACGCAGCTGCTGCAGGGGCTCCACAGCCTGGTGCACCGCCTGTCGCAGAAAGTCGTCCCCTTCGGCGCGAGTTACCTGACGGCGCTCGTGACGTCCGTCATCTCCTGCAACCAGACGCTGAACGTCGTGCTGACCCACGAGCTGTGCGGCGATCTCTACGAAACGAAAAGCGAAGCCGCCCTTGCTCTGGAAGACTCCGCTATCGTTACCTGCGCGTATTGGCCCTGGTCCGTCGGCGCGGCGAGCGTGCTCTCGACCATCGACGCTCCGGACCTGTCCATTCTGCTTGCTTTCTATATTTTCTTACTGCCTCTCTGGCACCTGATCAGCAATATTCGTAAAGCCCGAGTCCGGACCCCACGTTCTTCATGAAGTCCTGCACGTTCGTGACGATGCTCTTGGCGGAGAGGGACCCTCTGTCGCCTAATTTGCTTGCCACGAAGTCGGACGAATCCACCATGTAGAAGTACACCGGCCGTATCGTGCCGTCCTTCAGCACGCGGTATGTCGGGGTCATGTTGCCCGTGGCGATGGTGTGCAGCATCGTGGCCATGCCGATGACGGTCGTCGCCCTGCGCACGTGGGAGCGTATCATGTCCTGACCTACGTACGCGTGCTCGTAGACCTCGGGCAGGGGGCCGTCGTCGCGGATGGAACCGTTCAGCACGAAGGGCACCTTGTTCTTGACGCAGCTGTAGATGATGCCGTTGTCGATGCCTTCGCCCTCGATGAACGCGGGGATGGAACCGTAGGTGTTGATGGCGTTGATGGTCTGCAGATGGTTGTAGTGACCCATATGGTGCAGTTTCTGGTTGCGGATGTCGCAGCCGAGGGCGGTGCCCAGATAGGCGCCTTCCAGGTCGTGCGTCGCCAGCGCGTTGCCGGCCAGCAGAGCCTGGCAGTAGCCTTCGGCGATCATCTTTGACATGATGTCTCTCGCGGTCACGTCGAAGCTGCAGGCGGGGCCGAGCACCCACACCACGTAGCCGCCGTTCGCCTTTTCGTATTTCAGAAGCTCCACGAGGCGGTCATAGTCGTAGGTGAAGCTGGTCTCGCGGTTGCGGCTGCGGCGGAACGAGAACACGTTCTCGGCGCTCTCTTCTTCGTCGCTCGTAAAGCAGTTCGCGTGCACGTAGATGCCTTCGCTGCCGTCCTCGGTGCGCCCGGTGACCACCATATCGCCTTCGCGGATGTTCCGGAACTCGACGACCTTGATCTCTCCGTCCCTCCAGACAGCCACGGCGTCCATGCGGGTGTCCTTCGCGAGATGCCACTTTCCGCCGATCTTGAAGTATTCCGGAAAGATGGAGGTCGCGTGGAAGTTCTTCGGCGCGGCCTTGGCGTGAGGCGCCTTTTCCAGAACGCAGTCGGGGGCGTCCATGAGGGCTCTCTGGGTGAAATCGGGTTCGATATAGGTGTTGAGTTTGAACATGATGGGGGTTCCTTTCTGATTGCTGTTTTGCATTATAGCATAGGAAAAACAAGAACAAAATACGGAATATAGTTTAGACTGATATGAGGAATATATATAATATATGTTTATAAAAATGTTGTAATTTCAATAGTTTATAGTTAAACTAAATTATAGACTAAGAAAAGGACGGGAAAATAAACTTTGAAGAAATCACACAATAATACAAAGGGAAAGATCGTTTCGGCGGCCTGGAAACTGTTTTATGAGCAGGGTTACGACCGGACGACGGTGGACGATATCGTCGAAGCGTCGGGCACTTCGAAGGGGTCATTCTACCACTATTTCGAGAGCAAGGAATCGCTGCCGGCGTCGCTGTCCTATCTGTTCGACGAGAAGTACGAGGAACTCATGGAGACGATGGATCCTGCGATGGGGCCCATCGACAAGCTTGTCTTCATGAACCGGGAGCTGTTCCTGATGATCGAGAACACGGTCTCCATCGACATCCTCAGCCGCCTGTTCGCGTCGCAGCTCGTCTCCGGCGGCGAGCGCAGCCTCATGAATCCGACGCGCACGTACTACAAGCTTCTGCGGCAGGTCGTGATCGAAGGCCAGCAGCAGGGCATCTTCCGCGAGGAGTTCACCACCCTGGACGTGACCCGGGCCTACGCGACGTTCGAGCGCGGCCTGATGTACGACTGGTGCATCTCCGGCGGCAGTTATTCCCTGACCCAATATTCCATGCAGCTGCTGCCCCAGTATCTGCGCGGATTCTGCAAGGACTCTTAAGGAGGATACCATGAGCGAATACGGACTGAGAAAATACCCCATGCGCAAATTCGAACACGAGGTGAAGGAAAAGGAGATCGTCGCGGCGATCCTCGACGCGGCGCCTTTCATCGTCATCTCCGCGACGGATGAGGACGGTCTGCCGTACTCCGTGCCCGTCTGCTACGGCGCGGTCTGCGACGAAGAGGACGTTAAGATCTATATCCATTCGGCGAGAGAAGGACGCAAGATCGATCTGTGGCGGAAAGAGCCCGTCGTCACCTGCGTAGCGGCCTATTTATACAACAACGTGGACCCGGACTTCTATTACCGGGGCGTGTTCCACGATTACCGCAGCGTGATGCTGCGCGGCAAGCTGACCCAGGTCACGAAAGGGCACGGCCACGGCACTGCGGTGCAGGCCATGCTGCGCCATTACGGCAGAGGCCCCACGCACTTCTCCGTGCCGCATTACAGCTGGATGGACGTGTTCGTGGTCACCTGCCCGTGGGAGGACGTCTCCTGCAAGGCGGAAGGTCCGATGGCGGATCTGAAATACGTGAAGTTCCCCGAAAAGGGCGATGCTCCCGTGACGGATCCCAACGAATACGAGTGGTTCTTCTGCCGCAAGTTTTTCGAAAAGCCGCCGGTCGCGAAGGCGGCAGGGGCGGCGGAGGTCCTTCCGTCCATCAGCGCTCCGGCAAAGGTCGAAGCTTCGAAACTGATCGTCGAGACTTCCTGGAGCGATACGGATGCGCACGCGGACGTTGACGCCTATCCGCTGCTGCTGAAAGAGGACGGCAGACTGGAGCGCCGCTACGACATGGTGTTCTACAACCAGCCGGAGACGTTCCGCACGGAAGGCGCGAAGTTCCTGGAAGACGATATCGCGAACACGCTCGGTCTGGAAAAGTACAGCCTGGATCTGGATGTGCTGGGCGAACAGTACGAGTCCGTTGCGCTGGTTGCGGGCGTGTACGACGCGGACAGAGCAGGCAAAGATCTGAGCGCTGTCTCCGGCCTGCGCGTGACCCTGAGAGACGCGGACACCGGAACGGCCCTCCTGTCCTATGAGACAGGCGTCGTGCCTCCGGGCAGACAGGCGATGCAGACCGCGCGCCTGGTGAAAGCGGCGGACGGCTGGTATCTGCTGCCGGAGGAAAAGACGTTCGCACACTGGCTGATCCCGGACATTTTCGCGCAGTACGGATTGGAGCACTGGAGAGAGTAAGTGAGCCTGCGGATCGAACCATTCACAAACGAATACGCGCTGTACCTGCGCGACGAGTCCCGTTCGACGGGGGAGGCAGCATACATCGCTTTCCCCTCGGACGAGGAGGAGGTCCGCGAAGCGCTGTCCTTTGCGCGCGCAAACGGGCTGCCCGTCACGACGCAGGGCGGACGGACGGGACTTGCTGCCGGCGCCGTGCCTCACGGCGGGCTGCTGCTGAATCTGAGCCGCATGGACAGGATCTCCGGTCCGGAACGGTCCGGCGGTACC
>JAFZRG010000178.1 GCA_017619985.1 Bacillota bacterium
AGCTTCCTCGAGGGGTTCGAGGACTCCGCGGAAGGCGCGGTGGCGACGGCGGTCTACGAAGGGACCCGTCCGCTGCTCCTGGAGATCCAGGCGCTCACCGGACCGTCGGGCATCGGCTTCGCGCGGCGTACCGGCATCGGCATCGATTCCGGCCGCCTGAACATGATCATCGCGGTGCTGGAGCGCAAGGCAGGGATCAGCCTGCTGTCGCGCGACGTGTATGTGAACGTCGTCGGCGGATTGAAGCCCGAAGGCACGTCGACGGACCTGGCGGCCGCGCTGGCCATCTGGTCGGCGGAGAAGGGGGTCAGCATCCCCCACGGCACGCTCATTATCGGCGAGATCGGCCTGACGGGCGACCTGCGCCCCGTGATGCACGCGGAAAAACTGTGCAGGGAAGCGGCCCGCATGGGGTTCAGCCGCATCCTGCTGCCGAAACGCAGCCTCGGCAGAGTCAAAGACATGCCGGCCGGCCTCGAACTGGTCGGGGTCACGACACTCAGAGAAGCCATGGAGGCTTCACAGCAGTTACATAAATAGATGTTTCAATAGACCTGCGGCGAAAGCGCCGCGGAAGGAAGGACAGAGCAATGGCAAAGATCCTGATCGTGGACGACGAAGCGAAGATCCGGGAAGTCATCCGGGAATACGCGGAATTCAATCATTACGAGACCGGCGAAGCGGAAGACGGCATGCAGGCCGTCAATATGTGCCTGCAGGGGGACTACGACCTGGTGATCATGGACATCATGATGCCCAAACTGGACGGTTTCTCCGCCTGCAAGGAGATCCGCAAGGACAAGGACATCCCCATCATCATGCTGTCCGCCAGAGGCGAGGAGTACGACAAGCTCTTCGGCTTCGAGCTGGGCATCGACGACTACGTGGTCAAACCCTTCAGCCCGAAAGAGCTGATGGCGCGTGTCGCCGCGGTCCTGGCGCGCCGGAAGGCAGCGGAGACCTCGGCTCCCAGCAACGAACTCGTATCCGGCGGCCTCGTGCTCAACAAGAGCAGCCGCACGGTCGCGATCGACGGCAAGCGCATCGACGTGACCCTCAAGGAATACGAGCTGCTGGCTTATTTGATGGAAAACAAGAACATCGCCCTGTCCCGCGACAAGCTGCTGCAGGACATCTGGGGCTACGATTTCTTCGGCGATGACCGCACCATCGACACCCATATCAAGAACCTGCGGGGCAGACTGGGCGATTACCGGGACAAGATCGCGACGGTGAGAGGCATTGGCTACAAGTTTGAAGACTGAAAACGGAAAGAAACTCCCGAAATACAGAACACGCAGTGTGCGCTTTAGGCTCACTGCGTATTTTATCATGTTCGCTCTGGCTCTGATGGGCATGCTGTGGCTGTTCCAGACCATGTTCCTGGAGCAGTACTACGAGCGTGAGATGGAAAAGAAGATCCAGACGGCCGTGAGTTCCCTCAGCCTGCAGTACGCCATCAGCGAAGAGCTGGACCTGGAGGCTTACCTGCAGGAGATCGGCGACATCTCCAGCGCCAACGACATGTATTTCTACATCGAGGCGGAAGACGAGTCGTTCAGCATCTCCTCCACGGACCAGGGTTCCGCCGGCCGTTACTATTACAGCCGCAGCGGCGTCGACCTCGCGAGAGAACGCCTGGAAGCCAACAACGGTGAGCCCGTGACGTTCAAGATCTCCAACCAGACCGGTGAGACGATCACGCAGGTGTACGCGGCGAAGGTCGACAGCGAATACCGGCCGAACGTGCGCTTCTTCGCGTTCGCCCCGCTGACCCCGATGGGTCCCGCGGTCGGCATCCTGGCGAAGCAGCTCATGACGGTGACCGCGATCTCCCTGGTCGTGGCCGGCATCCTGGCGCTGTACATTTCCAGCCGCATCGCGCGCCCGATCCGGAACATCACGGAAAAGGCGTCCGAACTGGCGGAAGGCAACTACGACGTCGAATTCCAGGGCAGCTCCTACCGCGAGATCAACAACCTGGCCGGCACGCTGAACGCGACGGCGGAAGCCCTGTCCAAGACGGACCGCCTGCAGCGCGACCTGATGGCCAACGTGTCCCACGACCTGCGCACGCCGATCACGATGGTCAAATCCTATGCGGAAATGATCCGCGACATCTCCGGCGGCAACGAAGAGAAGCGCAACGAGCATCTGGGGGTCATCATCGAGGAATCGGACCGCCTGACGTATCTCGTGAACGATATCCTGACGCTTTCCCGCATCCAGGCAGGCGTGGAGACCATGGACATGCAGCCTATGGATCTGCAGAAGACGGCGGAGAGCATCCTGTCCACGTACCGGGTGCTCGAGGATCAGGAAGGCTTCTCGATCCGTCTGCAAACGCTGCCGGAAACTCTGCTGGTCAGCGCGGACGTGCACCGCATGGAGCAGGTGCTTTCCAACCTAATCTCCAACGCGGTCCGCTACAGCGGCGAGACGAAGGACGTGGAAGTCGTGTTCCGCCGCAACAGAAAATGGCTGCGCTGCGAAGTGCGCGACAAGGGTATCGGCATCGCGCCGGAAGACATCGAAAACATCTGGAACCGCTACGAGAGGGTCAGTTCGAGAGGGGCCCGCTCTAAGGAAGGCACCGGCCTCGGCCTGTCCATCACGAAGGAGATCCTGGAACGGCACGGCGCGAAGTACGGTGTGGAAAGCAAACTCGGCGAAGGGAGCACATTCTGGTTCGAACTTCCGCTGATTGACTAAATTTTCTCCGCAATATATAATATGTTCGGAGGAGTAACGATGTTTTCCGTAGGAGATAAAGTCGTCTACCCGATGCACGGGGCGGGGACTATTCAGAATATCGAGGAGAAATCGGTTCTGGGTGAGACCAGGGCCTATTATATCCTGCGCATCCCCTACGGCAGACTGCAGGTGATGGTGCCCGTCGTCGGTTCGGACGCGGCAGGCCTGCGGCCCATCGTTGCGAAGGAAAAGATCGCGGAAGTCCGCGAACTTCTCGCCGCGCCGTCCACGCCCATGGACGAGAACTGGAATCGGCGCTACCGCGAGAACATGGACAAGCTCCGCAGCGGTGACCCCTGCAAAGTGGCCGAGGTCATCCGCAACCTGATGCGGGTGGAGCGCGAAAAGCGCCTGTCCACCGGCGAAAAGAAGCTGCTCGCCAACGCGCGGCAGATCCTGGCCAGCGAGATCGTGCTGGTCGAAGGCATTCCCGAAGAGGAGGCAATGCGCATGATCGACAAAGCCGTCTAGCCCCCGCAAGACGGCCTGCGTCATTTGATATAGATAAAAAATCTTAACGAAAAAAGAAAGGAGACACAATGCTCAACAAAGTGTTCCGCATCATCGTTTGTCTCAGCGGAGCGCTTGTCGGTTACGGAATCACCAGCTTCACCGCACGGCCCGAGATCTTCGGAGAATCCTGGGGACTCACCCCCGGACAGAAGATCCTGTGGATCGGAACGGGTATCGCATTTTTCGCATTTATTTTTGATTATTTATTCGGGTTTTTCCGTAAGCGCGGGGAAAAATTGATGAAAAACGTGGAAGGGACTCTCACCAACGTCCCGGCCACGGAGATCGCGGCAAGTTCCGTGGGTCTGATCGTCGGCTTCGTCATCGCTTTTCTGATCTCGCAGATTATCAATGAGATCCAGTTGCTCAAGGCGATGAATCTGAACGTCGTGATCTCGCTGGTGCTGTATTTGTTTTTTGGCACCGTCGGGGTCATGGTGGCCAGACGGATCAACACGGACATCGGAAAGCCGCTTCTCTCATCTCTTGCAGGCAAAGAACCGACAGCGAGAAGCAAGACAAAAGCTGCCGGAGCATCGCCGAAGATACTGGATACCAGCGTCATCATTGACGGACGCATCGCAGACATTCTGAAAACAGGTTTTATCGAGGGCAATATCATCATCCCCGATTTTGTGCTCGTGGAACTGCGCCATATCGCGGATTCTTCCGATTCGCTGCGCCGCAACCGCGGCCGCAGAGG
Source organism: Bacillota bacterium (assembly GCA_017619985.1). Lineage (GTDB taxonomy): Bacteria > Bacillota > Clostridia > Peptostreptococcales > Anaerovoracaceae > RUG11894. The sequence continues at coordinate 3,971 of JAFZRG010000178.1, forward strand.
GCTGGATATCCTGAACCGTATCCAAAGCGACTACGGCATCGAGATCTACGACACGACTTCCGAGAAATCCCTGGAGGATATCCCGGAAGTGGATGTCAAACTGTTGAAACTTGCCCAGATCATGAAGGGCATGGTCGTCACGAACGACTTCAATCTGAACAAAGTCGCCACCATCACGGGGATCGGCGTGCTCAACATCAACGAGCTGGCCAACACCCTGAAACCGGTGGTGCTGCCCGGCGAGGAGATGCAGGTCTTCCTCGTCAAGGAGGGCAAAGAGAACAACCAGGGCGTAGGCTATCTGGACGACGGTACCATGATCGTGGTCGAGGACGGGAAGAAATTCATCGGCCAGACCATCAACGTGGCCGTTACGAGCGTGCTGCAGACTTCTGCGGGGCGCATGATCTTCGTAAAGCCCGCGCCGATCATTTAACTTGATCATGGCAGACAAGAATACCGCAGTGATCCTTGCCGCCGCCGGTTCGGGAAGCCGAATGGGCGGCGGCATTCCAAAACAATACCGCATGTGCGAAGGAGAGCCGGTCTTGGTGAAAGCCGCCAGGGCTTTTTGTGCTATCCGGGAAATCTCCTGCATCACCGCTGCGGTGCCTGCGGAAGATCTGGCGTACTGCCGGGAGCTGCTGGACCGCGCGGGGCTGCCTCAGGTGACCCTCACAGCCGGCGGCGCGACCCGCCAGGAGAGCGTATCCAACGCGCTGCGGGCTCTGCCGGAAGAGATCGGTACCGTGCTCGTGCACGACGCCGCCCGTCCGTTCGTGACGGAGGACGTCATCCGCAGGGTGTTGGAAGCGCTGGAAGAGTATCCAGCCGCCGTGCCATGCGTACATCCGAAAAGCACGATACGCACGGCGGAAGAAACGCTCGACCGCAGCACGCTGTACGAGGTGCAGACGCCTCAGGGCTTTGACCGGGCTCTTCTGCGGAAAGCGTTCGATTTCGCGGAACGCAGCGGCTTTGCCGGCACGGACGAGGCGGGTATCGCAGAATATTATCTGCAGAACGCTCCGGACGCGCCGAAGGACGTCCGCGTGCGCATCACCGAAGGCTCCTACGCCAACTACAAGATCACGACCCCGGAGGATCTGCCCGTGAACATCCGCACAGGAAACGGCTACGACGTACACCGGCTCGTCCCCGGAAGAAAGCTCATGCTGGGCTGCTGCGAGATCCCTTACGAGAAGGGTCTGCTGGGTCACAGCGACGCCGACGTGGTGGCTCACGCCATCGCGGACGCCCTGCTGGGGGCGGCCGCTCTCGGCGACATCGGCAGGCACTTCCCGGACAGCGATCCGGCTTACGAGGGCATGGCGGGGTCCGAGATCCTCGCCAGGACCGCAAAGATCCTGCAAAAAGCCGGCTTTGCCATCGTCAATGTCGACGCCACCCTGATCGCGCAGAAGCCGAAGATCGCGCCTTATGCGCAGCAAATGACCGAAAACACCGCGAACGCCCTGGGCATCCCGGCGTCCGCCGTCTCCATCAAAGCCACGACCGAGGAAGGCCTTGGCTTTACGGGCGACGGCAGCGCCATGGCCTGTCTGGCGACCGCGTCTGTCAAATAGAAAGGAACTTCAGATCGCTATGAGAGCATCGAACATGTATCTGTACACGCTGCGGGAAGTGCCCGCAGAAGCCGAGATCGCCAGCCACATCCTGCTGCTGCGTGCCGGCTTTATCCGCAAGCAGGTGGCAGGCGTTTACGCATACCTTCCCCTGGGAGCCCGCACGCTCCGCAAGATCGAGAACATCGTGCGCGAGGAGATGGACGCCATCGGCGCCCAGGAGATCAAGCCGAGCATCCTCGAGCCCGCCGAGCTCTGGGAGGAATCCGGCCGCTGGACGGCCTACGGCCCCGAGCTGTGGCGCATCAAGAACCGCGACGGCAGAGAATTCTGTCTGGGTCCCACGCATGAGGAAGTCTTCACCGACATCGTGCGCCAGAACGTCACGTCCTACCGCCAGCTCCCGGTGCAGCTGTACCAGATCCAGAACAAATACAGAGACGAGGCGCGTCCCCGTTTCGGCCTCATCCGGTCCCGCGAGTTCGTCATGAAGGACAACTACAGTTTCGACCGCGACGAGGAAGGCCTGGCGAAGTCCTACCAGCTGAACTACGATGCGTACTGCAACGTGTTCGACCGCTGCGGCCTGAACTACCGCCCCGTGGAGGCGGACACCGGCGCCATCGGCGGCACGGGTTCCCACGAATTCTGTGCGCTGTGCGAAGTCGGCGAGGAGACCATCCTGTACTGCGACCACTGCGACATGGCGGCGACGGATGAGAAGGCGGACTTCCGCGACGAGATCCTTCCCGCGGAGGACGAAAAGCCTCTCGAAAAGAAGCTGACCCCGGGCACGAAGACCATCGAGGATGTCTGCAATTTCCTCGGCCTGCCCCAGAATAAGAGCATCAAGGCGCTGCTGTACCAGGTACAGGTGACGAACGATGACCCCATCCGCTACGTGGCAGCCTTCATCCGCGGCGACCGGCAGGTGAACGAGATCAAGCTGGTCAACGCGCTGGATATCCCCGAATTCGCCCTCACGATGGCGGACGAAGCGGCTATGAGCGCAGTCACCGGCTGCGTCGGCGGCTTTACCGGACCCATCGGTCTGCACGACTGCACGATCGTCGTCGACAGTGAGCTCGTAAACCTCAAGAACGCCTGCGCGGGCGCCTGCGAGGAAGACCACCACTATATCAACGTCAATTACGGAAGAGACTACAAGGCCGATATCGTCAAGGATATCAAGCTGCTGCAGGAGGGCGACCCCTGTCCGGTCTGCGGACAGCCCGTCAAGGCCGCCCGCTCTATCGAAGTGGGCCAGGTCTTCAAGCTCTTCGACAAATATTCCAAGGCGCTGGGGCTCACCTACAAGGACGAGAACCAGACCGACCAGCTGGTCCAGATGGGCTGTTACGGCATCGGGTGTTCCCGCACGATGCAGGCCGTCGTGGAACAGCATCACGACGAGAACGGCATCATCTGGCCCATGAGCGTGGCGCCTTACCACGTGATCATCGACCTGGTGGGCATCCACGACGAGACGCAGACCGCGCTGGCGGAAGACCTGTACGAAAAGCTGCAGAAGCGGGGCGTCGAGGTCATCCTGGACGACAGAGACGAGCGCCCGGGCGTCAAGTTCAAGGACGCGGACCTCATCGGCATCCCCATCCGCATCGTCGTTGGCAAGAAGGCCGCGGACGGCATCGTGGAATACAAGCTCCGCAGAGGCGGCGACGTGCTCGAGCTCTCCGCGGACGAAGCGCTGGAGAAGGCGGTCGCGCTCGTGAACGCAGAAAGGTACGGAAAATAATATGGCAAAGATCGTAAGAATAGAAATGGAAGACGGCGGCGTGATGAGAGCGGAGCTCTATCCCGAGATCGCGCCTATCACCGTGGCAAACTTCGAGAGACTCGTGAACGACGGCTTCTACGACGGGGTCATCTTCCACCGGGTCATCCCGCATTTCATGATCCAGGGCGGTGACCCGACCGGCACCGGCAGAGGCGGCCCCGGCTGGAACATCAAGGGCGAATTCGCCGCGAACGGCGTGCCCAACGACCTGAAGCACACCGCCGGCGTGCTGTCCATGGCCAGAGCGATGGATCCCAACTCCGCCGGATCGCAGTTCTTCATCATGGTGGACGACGCGCCCCATCTGGACGGGCAATACGCAGCCTTCGGCTGTCTGATCGAAGGGCTTGACGTTGCCCGGAAGATCGTGTCTGCCCGCCGCGATTACATGGACAAGCCCTTCGAAGACCAGAGGATGAAACGGGTCACTATGGAGGAGGAATAAAAATGAGAATCTACAATACCATGAGCCGCAGAAAAGAAGAACTGGTCCCGATGGACGCTTCCGAACTCAAGATGTACGTCTGCGGTCCCACCGTATACAACTATATCCACATCGGCAACGCGCGTCCGTTCGTCGTGTTCGACACGATGCGCAAGTATCTGCAGTACCGCGGCCAGAAGGTGAAGTTCGTGCAGAATTTCACGGACGTGGACGACAAGATCATCAATCGCGCGAGAGAAGAGCACATCTCCGCGATGGACGTCGCGAACAAGTACATTGACGAGTACTTCAAGGACGTGCAGGCGCTGAACGTGACCCCGGCAGACGTTCACCCCAGAGTGAGCGAGACCATGCCCGAGATCATCGCCTTCGTGCAGGGCCTGATCGACAAGGGGCTGGCGTATGAAGTGGACGGCGACGTGTACTACAGCACGCGCAAGTTCCCGCGCTACGGCCTGCTGTCCGGCAACTTCATCGAGAACCTGGAAGTCGGCGC
>JAFZRG010000179.1 GCA_017619985.1 Bacillota bacterium
CCTTGATGCCGAGCTGCGGCAGGGAGGACAGCAGCGCCCAGGTGTACGGGTGCCGCGGGTCGTAGAAGACCTCTTCGCAGGTGCCGACCTCCACGATGTCTCCGGCGTACATGACAGCGATCCTGTCAGCCACGTTCGCGACGACGCCCAGGTCGTGCGTGATGTAGATGGTCGTCAGACCGTACTTCTCTTTCAGGTTGCGGATGAGCTGCAGGATCTGCGCCTGGATCGTGACGTCCAGGGCTGTGGTCGGTTCGTCGCAGATGAGGATCTGCGGATTGCAGGCCATGGCGATCGCGATGACGACCCTCTGGCGCATGCCGCCGGAGAATTCGTGCGGATACTGCTTCGCGCGGCGCTCCGCTTCGGGGATGCCGACATCCTGCAGGATCTCGACCGCCTTTTTCGCAGCCGCTTCGCCGTGCAGCCCCTGGTGGAGCTTCAGCGCCTCTTCGATCTGCCAGCCTATGGTCTTCAGGGGGTTGAGCGAGGTCATCGGGTCCTGCATGACCATCGCGACTTCCTTGCCCCGGATCTTCTGCCAGTCTTCCTCGGTCTTGTACTTCGCGAGATCGACCGGTTTCTGATCGTCTATGCCGTAGTACCAGATCTCGCCGGAATCGACCCAGCCGTTCTTATCGAGTAGACCGATGAAATTCTTCGTGAATACGGATTTGCCCGAGCCGGATTCGCCCACGATGGCCAGCGATTCGCCCTTGTACAGATCCAGGGAGATGCCGCGGATCGCGTTCAGGACTTTGCCGCGGAGGCTGAATTTGACGTGCAGATCCTTGACGGACAGAATGATGTCTCCGTTGTTCAACATGTCTTAGCCTCCTTTCTAAACGTGGTTGCGCGGGTCGGACGCGTCTGCGAACGTGTTGCCGATCAGGTAGAACGACACGGTGATGAACGTGACCACCAGAGCCGGGAAGATCAGCTGGTAGCGGCTGCTCGTCATCATCATCTTGCGGCCTTCCTCGACCAGGTTGCCCAGCGACGCGATGTTCTTCGGCATGCCGAGGCCGCAGTACGTCAGGAACACCTCGTCGGAGATGACCGACGGGATGGCCAGCGCGGTCTGCAGCATGATGACGGACACCATGTACGGCAGGAGGTTGCGGAACATGATCTTGCGTGTGCTGGTGCCGAGGCAGCGGGACGCGAGGTTATAGTCGCGGTCGCGGATCATCAGGATCTGGTTGCGGATGAACCGCGCCATGCCCAGCCAGCCCACGCAGCACATGGAGATGATCATGGTCCACATGCCGGGCCGCAGGATGTACGAGATGAGGATCAGGATGATGGTCCTCGGGATGTTGTCGATGATGTTGTAGACTTCCGTGAGCAGCGCGTCGAGTTTGCGGACGTAGCCCCACAGGATGCCGATGGTGATGCCGATCACGTTGTCGCTGATGGCGACGATGAGCGCGATGAACAGCGACATGCGCGTGCCGCTCCACACGCGGCTCCGCAGGTCCTGGCCGACGGCGTTCGTGCCGAACCAGAATTCCTTCGACGGCTGCAGATTTCTCATGACGGTGCCGTCGGGGAAGTCGTAGATCTGCGCAGGGGGCCGCTGACCCGGAAGATGCGGCTGGATGACCGTGAACAGGATCAGCAGCAGCAGGGCGATCAGCAGGAAGCGAGCCAGTTTGTTGTTCCAGAAGGCTCGGAACGTGCTGCGCCAGTAGGAATAGCTGGAATAACCTGTCTTTTCCGCCAGCGTATCGTCGAATTCCGCGAATTCGAAACGGTCGGGGGTCAGTTCCGCGGTCTGCTCCGGCGTCAGATCGTCGGGAAGAGAGTTTTTCAGCGCCTGTTCGAGCTGGTCAGCCATACCTTCAGCGGCTTTTTCCATGACGGCGCCTTTTTTGAACAGCTTGCTCATCAGCGGCTCTCCTCCTTCCCTGTCAGACTGATGCGCGGGTCAACGAGCACCATAAGGATGTCGCCCAGGAACAGGCCGATGATGCCCACCGAGGCGAAGATCAGGACCAGCGCCTGCACCATGGTGTTGTCCTGGCGCTGGATGACGTCGATCAGCAGGCCGCCCATGCCGGGGACGGAGTAGATCGACTCCACATATAGGGAACCCATGATGGTGAAGAGCAGGGACGACGGGATGGTCTGGACCATGGGGACGAAGGCGTTGCGGAAGACGTGCTTCATCATGACCGCCTTGTTCGATACGCCCTTGGCCCGGGCCAGCTTGACGTAGTCCTGGTTCATCTGGTCCACCATGTACCGGCGCATCCACATGCCGTAGTTGGCGATGGAGGGAAGAGCCAGCGAGATGATGGGCAGGATCCATGAGACGGGTTTGCTGTCGTTATATAGCATCGGCAGCCCTGTGCCTTTCGTCGCGTACATCTGTATGAACAGGAAGTACACAGCGGACGGCGCTGCCTGCAGGAACACGATAAAGCCCGTGCCCAGCTTGTCCGGCCACTTGCCTTTGCTCCTTGCCATGGTCGCGCCTAAGGGGATGCCGACGATGAGGGAAAGCGCCATCGCCATGGCGCCGAGTTTCGCGGAGATCTTGATCTTGGGCTTGATGATCTTGACGATGTCCACGTTTTCGCGGTAGATCCACGATTTGCCCAGATCCCCGCGCGCGAGGTTGCGGTAGAAATTGAACAGCTGCACCGGGACGGGTTTATCCAGCCCTTTGGCAGCCAGCTTCGCGTGGATGACCTCTTCGCTCAGCTTGTCCACGTTCGGTCCCAGATAGCCTTCGAGAGGCATGAGACGCAGCAGACAGAAGATGAGCGTAATGATGATGAAAAGGCTGAGAAGGGCGGCGCCGAAGCGCTTGAGCACGTATTTACCCACCTTTTCCTCCTCCTTTAAGTTCTTCTCTGAAAAGAGCCCCCTCGTTTTGCAAAGAGGGGGCTCCACTGCTTTACAACTTCGTGTTTAATTCGAAGTGCGGGGATTACTTGGCCTTGTCAGCTTCCCAGGCGGCCTTTGCCGTCTCGAATTCGTCCATGGAGTAGGACTTTTCGAGCAGGTGGACGCCCTTGTACTTGTAGGCGCAGATACCGGCCATGGCGTTCTCGGTCTCGAACAGAGCGAGCTTGGAAGCCACATAGCCTTCATTGTACTGCTGATAGGGCATCAGGAGCGCTTCGTTCAGCGCGTATTCCTCAGCCTTGGCGAACAGTTCGTAGCGGGCGTTCAGTTCCTTCTCCGCTCTGGCTGCTTCGACCAGGGAGTTGAAGACCATCTGCGGTGCGCCGACGAGATCCTCGTCGTCGATCACGTTGTTGGCGTAGTCTTCTTCAGTGTAGATGTAACCGGTCTTGTACTCGTCGCCCTCGATGTATTCCTGGGAACCGAAGGTCCAGCCGTAGCCGAAGGGTTCGAAGTAGGTGGCGGGATCAGCATAGTCCGGGGACCAGCCCTGTTCATAGAGGCCCCACTTGCCGGGACGGCGGACTTCACCGATGAAGTTCGTGGTCGGGCCGGCGTAGACGGTGATGTCGATGTAGTCGTTGCCGAGCAGTTCTTCGAGCTGCTTTTCGATCAGCTGGAAGGAGTTGTCCATGTTCGGCGTGGACGGGTTGTAGAAGACGGGGATCTGGATGGGCAGGGGCACGCCGGCAGCTTCGAGTTCAGCCTTGGCGGCATCTCTGTATTCCAGAGCCTTCGCTTCGTCATAGAAGCCCTTGGACAGTTCAGGCAGGTTGCCGAACGTGACATAGTCCTTGCCGTCGACCATCGCGAAGTCGGACGGGATCATCAGGTTCGCGACACGGTCCTTCGCAAAGTAGGGATCGTAGGCGGACAGGGTGTATTCCTTGTTCAGGCCGCACTGGATGGACTTGCGGAAGTTCTTGTTGTTGACGGCAGCTCTGTAGGCTTCGTTGACCGTCTCGTCCTCGATCTTCGGGTTGAAGTTGAACAGCATGTACATGATGGTGCCCAGCTTCTTGGACTGGTGGACATACTGCGCGTTGTCGCCGTTCAGCCATTCGTCGAGAATGTTGGTGGTGACGGAGCAGGAGTCGATCTCGCCGCGCAGGAACATCTCGGGCGCGATGGAGTCAGCCTGTGCGTTGTACTTGCCGTTGATCTTGGTGATGTAGACCTTGTCGGCATCGAAATAGTTCTCGTTCTTGACCCAGACATATTCTTCCTGCGGCATCCAGCTCTCGCAGATGTAAGCGCCGCAGTACAGGATCTTGTCGTAGTCGGTACCGAACTCGTTGGTCACGAGTTCTTCCTCGCCGCTGTCGTTGATGGTCGGCGTCGGGTTCTCGACTTCGCAGGATTCATAGAACGCCTCGTTGACCGGCAGATAGCAGCCGTAGGTGAGCAGGGTCAGGAAGTAAGCGCAGGGCTGCTTCAGGTGATAGACCAGGGTGTAGTCGTCGACCGCCTCGACACCCAGCTGGGTGAAGTCGTCGATGACGCCGTTGTACAGCTCGGAACCGTTTACGATGTAAGAGGTGAGCATGTCGGGCATGTCGGAGTCGAACTTGACGTCCGCGACCAGTCTGGCTGCCTTGACGAAGTCGTTCGCGGTGACAGGCGCGTATTCTTCGCCTTCGCAGGTATACCACTTGGCGTCATCTCTCAGATGGAACGTCCAGGTGAGGCCGTCGTCGCTCTCTTCCCAGCTCGTGGCCAGGTCGGGAACGATGTTGCCCAGGTTGTCGTACTCGATCAGAGTATCGACGAAGTTGGCCAGGGATTTCTGGTTCGCAGAGACGGAAGTCGCCAGATAGTTCATGCTGGTGATCTCTTCGGAATACAGATAGTCGTACTCCGTGTCGCTGGAGTATGCGATGCCGGTATACGGATCGGTACCCAGATCTCCGGATTCGCCGCCGCCCTGGGGCTGGCTGCCGCCGCCGGAGCATCCGGCGAGCAGGCCGATGACCATGACCACTGAGAGCAGCAGTGCAAGATACTTCTTCATAATTTTCCTCCTTATGAATGGTGCATTTATACTGCAGTATGCAGTCCTAATACGTTTTTTATTATACTACAGTTCACGAAATCTTCACAATTTTTTCGTGTCTGTTTGTGGCTGAAAACGAAAAAAGACGGAATAATTTCCGTCTTTTTCGTGCTGTGTTTTCATTTTTCAAGAAGCTCCAGAAAATCCGCCGAAGGTTCTTCTCCGTATTCGCAGATCTCGAAAACTTCCACATATTTTATGCTTTCCGCCTCTTCGCCGAACTTCTCCAGAACTTCCGCCGCGTAGGTGCTTCTGTAGCGGGAGAACATCCTTCCGAAGCGTTCCGCGAGGTCCGCGACCTGCTTTTCCCTGGGCCAGTCGATCTTCTCGAGGTGATCCGGCCAGAGGAGCCAGTCGAAATACTGGCTTTCGTGGCAGCTGGCCGCTTTGACGACCGTATCGAACTGTCCGTCGATGGGGACGACGACGTCCGCTTTGAACGGATAGGGCTTTTGGAACGAATCGTGCCAGTACAGCATGACGGGCATATACGTCAGGTTGGGCACGTCCGGGCAGCAGAAGGGGACCGTCAGCAGGTAGGACGCGTCCTGCACGAGCAGGGCGGTGTTGCGGTGATCCGGATGGTAGTCGTTCGGCCGGTTCGTGATGACCAGGTCCGGCCTGAATTCGCGGATGTAGCGGATAAGGCGCTCCCGGTTCTCGAGGCTCGGCGTCAGCCGCGCGTCCTCGATGTCCCAGCAGTCGTATCGTCCGCCGAACAGGGCGCCGCTCGCTGCGGCTTCCTTTTTCCGGATCTCCGCCAGGCAAGGACCGGCCAGTTCTTCGCGGAACGTACCACGGGACCCGTCGGTCAGCGAGAGCATCCGCACTTCCCAGCCTTTGTCCGCCAGCTTTTTCAGCAGTCCGCCGGAACTGGTGTCCGCGTCGTCCTGATGCGCGCCGATGCTCAGTACTCTGTACTTTTTCTCTTCCATGGTCTTCCCTCTATTCCGCCAGGATCTCGCGGTACTTCGCCTCCTCCTCGTGGTTGGCCATGATGAAGTGGCCTTCCTCGATCTCGATCCAGCGCGGCGGATCGTTTTCGTAGTGGTGCACGCTCGGATCGTACACCTTGACGACTTTCTTCTTCTCGTTGTCCGGGTCGGGCATCGGGATGGCCGAAAGCAGTGCCTGCGTGTACGGGTGGAGCGGGTGAGCATACAGCTTCTCGGTCTCCGCCAGCTCCACGATCACGCCCTTGTGGATGACCGCGATGCGGTCCGTGATGAACCGCATGACGGACAGGTCGTGCGC
>JAFZRG010000180.1 GCA_017619985.1 Bacillota bacterium
GCGGAGAAGATCAGGTTGCCTTCGAAGTTCTCGATGTCCTTGGAGATGAGTTCCATGACCGCCATGATGGCTGCGTCGCCGGTCTTCATGTCGAACAGGCCGCGGCAGAAGATGTATTCGCCGGATTCCAGGTCTCTCTTCGCAGAAGGCGGAAGTTCGATCTCCTTGAACTTCTCCATCAGCTCGAACGGGCTGTTGGAATACTCCTGCAGGTTGCCGTAGTCGGAGATGCCGACATGGTCGATGTGGCCGATCATGATGACGGTCTTCTTCGAGTTGCCCTTTTCGCCTTCCAGAATGGCGGTGCAGCTCTTTCTGCCGAGCGGGTCGTTCTTGACCGGAACGAAATACAGGTTTTCGGGATGTTTCTTCCAGTAATCCATACCGGAGAAGATCTCATAGACCTTGTTCGCCGCGTCGATCTCGCCCGGAGTGTCGACGACACTTCTGACCTGACCCAGTGCCAGCGCGATCTCTTCTACTCTTTTTGCAAGTTCGGGTGTCATTATTCTGTCCTCCTCAAATAAAATACTGACGCTCCTTATTTCCATCCATATCTGAACATCCATAATATGGATTATGTTCACATACATCTTCAGTTTACCCTATTGCGAAATCATTGGCAACGCTGTCGCGGCAAATAAAAAATATAAAAAAATCTTGCGCCGAAAACCTTGTAAAAGTGTAAAAACTTGTGTAAAATCCTAGGTGAATGGCTATCCCCCCGATGGCCATACAGATCTCTAATCCCAATACCCCTTTTGAACAAAAGACGCTGCCCCCCTGCAGCGTCTTTTGTTTTTTGATATAATCAGAGCATGTTCAACAACGCTTATCTGAAAGATCTGGATACGACGGTCTTCGACATCGAGACCACCGGGCTGTTCCACTCGAGGGACTGCATCATCAACGCGGGGTTCTGCAGCTCCATGGGAGACGTCTGGCAGAACTTCTCGGAAGATCCGGCGGACGAAAAGCGCGTCGTCAGCGAGGCGCTCGAGAGGATCCTGCAGGCGGACGCCGTCATCACGTACAACGGCGACACGTTCGACCTGCCCTTCCTGCTGCGCAGAGCGCAGAAATACGGCCTCTGCGAACGGCTTCCTCTGCTGTGGAGCGTCGACCTGTACCGCTGGCTCAAAAAGTACTGGCCGGCTGCAGCATCCATGAAAAGCATGTCACAGAAGTCCGTCGAAGAAGCCATGGGACTGGCGGACAGACGCGATGACGAGATCCCCGGCGGAGACTGCATCCCTCTGTACAACTACTACCTGCAGACGAAGGATGAGAGCGCAAAGCAGACCATCCTGCTGCACAACGCGGACGATGTGCGCCAGCTGACCCGCATCGCGTGGAAATGCAGCTTTCTGCCCTATCACGAGATCGCGTTCCGCGAAGGTTTCCTGTTCAAGGCGGGAGAAAGAAAGATCCTGACGAAGGGGTCATCGTTCAAGAAGAACGTGCTTTCTACAGACGTACGCCTGGAAAGCGGCATGATCCCCGTCTCCGCCTACGAAGACCAGTACCATCTGGAGTACGACATGTTCACGGGCAAGGCGGCGCTGGAACTGTTCCCGTCCGAGGAACAGCAGTTCCTGTACGCCGATCTCGAGAAGATCCCCGGCGCGTCCGAAGCATGCAAAAAGCTCCCCGGCTTCCACAGCGGATATCTGGTCCTTGCGGAAAACGGAGAGCCCGACTTCAGATCGTGCAACGCTCTGACCAAAGCGGTCCTGAGCGCGTATTTTGCTGACTAACGGTCGCTGAGAGAACCGGGATACACCCGGTCGAATTCCCATTCCTGCGCAGACTGCTCTCTGGCCTCTCTGCGCTTTTTTGCTGCCGCGTTCGCCTCCTGCGTCTTGTACACGGAAACAGCAGCGCACCAGATCAGCATCAGCTTCAGCAGAGACAGAACGGTCTTTTTGACGCAGCTCTTTTTCTTGTCGCGTTTCATGTGTGGTTCCCCCTTTCGCTTCGTTTTCCCTTACTCCTCTTTTATCATAGCACCGGCCGGCATTTTCCGCCAGTACCCAAGCGCGATGACGCACAAAATCGCGATGAACAGCGCAAACAGGACCTGTGCCGTGCCCGTTCCCGTCTGTCCGTATCGCAGCATGCCCATCGGCGCGTCACATGCCGCATGCAGCGCGATGGCCAGGATTAGCACGCCCGGCCGCTTTTCACGGAACGCGTACCAGACGAGCACGGAAAGCGCCGTGTGACCCGCGCAGGCCGCGATCCGCTCCCAGACCGTGAGACACGCCTGCATCGCGCCGTAACTTTCAGGCGCTCTCGAAAGCAGCGGCCAGACCGTCAGTATGATGATCTCCGCGCCGAAATGGCCGATGGCATATCCCGTCGCCACGCTGCGCCCGCTGCACTGCGAAAGACCGCTGCGGTATACGAGATACCGCCCGCATTCCTCGAAGATCCCGGCACACAGGCACGAAAACACGACCAGGCGCAGCGGACTCGCGTTGACGGCGCGTGAGACGGGTCCCAGCGAGGACAGAACGAGCATCACGAACAGCATCTCCGCAATGGCCGCGAATGCGACGAACCCCAGCATGCCCATCCAGACGGGACGCATCTTCTGATATTTTCCACGCCACAGCAGACCCGACACCAGAGGGATCAGGCAGACGGCAGCGCAGGCGGCAGCGATCCAGAACGCACGCATCTCTATGCCTTTTCCTTCCTGGCGGCTGCCTTCCGGTATGCTCTGCGGGCCACGGAACTGCGGATCAGGTCGACGACCGCGATCAGCAGGATCAGCGCAAGCACGGCGACCCCGATGGCTGCGAGGGTCACGCGGCCGGGATTATCGATGCGGGAGATCCCCCCTTCTTCATACTTCACTTTTCGGCTCTGCGGTTCCGAATACAGTGGGGGGATCTCCGGCAGACCGGAACTGCCGATGCGGAACGACATCCAGTAATCCGCCAGTGCCATCCACTCCTTGATCTCCGTCCCGTCTTCCGCTCTCAGGATGCAGTCTTCGAAACTGTCCAGGGGATCTCCGTTTGCGTCTCTCGGCGTGATCGTCATGAATCCCTTCGTCAGCGCGTTCAGACGGTCAAGCTGCTGCACCGCGTACAGATTGCAGCACATCTTGTACAGCATGCCGTTCTCCAGAAGCTCTATCATCCCGTTGCTTCTGGAAAGTCCCACGCTCGTCACGCGGTCCAGAGGGATGCGTTTCGTATTGAAGCGCATGTTCAGTCCGGAATAGCTCAGTTTCAGCTCCGGGTATTTCGGACCGAGCGAAGCGTCCAGCTCCGTCAGATATTTCAGTTCGCTGCCTGTCAGATAGACGCAGACCAGGGGATACCCTTCCCTGCCTTCTTCCGTGTCATCGGCATAGCAGATCTCGATCGCGTCCGCGACGGTCAGCGGGCCCCACTTGACGGATCTGCGGATCGAACCGAGCGCGACGATGGCTACGTCGATATCTTCTATCCCGGCCTTTTTGGCTTCGTACACGTACGAATCCGCGATCATGTCGCCTGTCGTGTATTCCTGGTGCGTCCGTTTCATCTGCGGCACCGAGATCATATTGAAATTGCTGAAGCAGATGGGCAGATCGAACGGAACGGGAAAAGCCCCGGGCATTTCCGGACCGTCAGCCCAGGCGGGTACAGTTGCGCCGAGCAGCACGATGAGCATTGTCAGGCAGGCGAACCATCTTTTCATGCGATCACCCCTATATGTTCCTGCGCGCGGACGAGCCTCGCGTACTCGCCGTTCAGCGCCATGAGTTCCTCGTGGCTGCCCGTCTCCGTGACCCTTCCCTTTTCGACCACGGCGATGCGGTCGCAGTTTCGCACCGTGGACAGACGGTGCGCGATGATGATGCCGGTCCGTCCTTCGCACAGCTTGCCGAACGCCTGCTGGATATGCGCTTCGGTGACGCTGTCCAGCGCGCTCGTCGCCTCGTCCAGGATGACGATCGGCGGGTTCTTCAGGAAGACTCTCGCGATCGAGATGCGCTGTTTCTGACCGCCGGAGAGCATGACGCCGCGTTCGCCTACGTAAGTATCGTAACCGTTCGGCATGGCGCAGATGTCGGCGTGGATCTCGGCGTATTCCGCCGCAGCCATGACTTCTTCATCCGTGGCATCCGGCCTTCCGTAGCGTATGTTTTCCATCACGGTATCGGCAAACAGGAACACGTCCTGCTGCACGATGCCGATCGCGTCGCGCAGCGATTTCTGGGTCAGCGAGCGAACGTCCTGCCCGTCGACCGTAACGGATCCCTCCGTGACGTCGTAGAACCGCGGGATCAGCTGGCACAGCGTCGTCTTGCCGCTGCCCGAAGCGCCGACGAACGCGACCTTCTCGCCCGGGAGGATCTCCAGATCGACGTGCTGCAGCACGAACGGACGGTGTCCCTGCGATTCGCTGTAGCTGAACGAGACGTCCCGGAACTCGATGTGACCCTTCGCATCCCGCAGTTCCTTCGCATCCGGCGCGTCCTGGATCTGCGCAGTTGTGCGCATCAGTTCCAGAAAACGCGTAAAACCGGCTGTTCCGGCCATGTACTGTTCCATGAAATTCACGAGCTTGCGGATGGGCGTCGTGAACGTGGAGACGTAGAGCGTGAACGTCATCAGGCCGATATAGTCGAGCGAGCCGC
>JAFZRG010000181.1 GCA_017619985.1 Bacillota bacterium
ATGTCCGTATTTCCGGCCGCTATTCGCCCGATCTCTTTTCCAGATACATCGTGCCGCTGCCGTCCGTTACGATGAGCTGGCCTTCCTCGTTGAATTCCATCTTGGAATCCGCGCCGTTCAGATGGATGACCCCCGTCTCGGCGTCATAGGTGAAGTCGCTCTCCTGTCCGCCGATGCTCATCAGGCCGGTGCCGTCGGAGGCGAAGCTCATGACCGCGTCGAAACCGAGGTCGCGCAGGTCCTGCATTTCCTCTTCGCTGGCGGAAGAGTCGCCGGCGTCGATCCTGATCACGTCGTAAGTGCCCGTATAGTCTACGGGTTCGCTCTTGGAAGAGCATGCGGCCAAGATGAAGATCATGGCCAGTACAAGCAGTATGCTCAAAACTCTTTTCATCGTGTCCTCCTGATTTTGAATCGGTTCTGCAGTATCGTCTTAATGCAGCAGTTCCAGGTACATCGTGCCGGCTTTGTCGCTGATCACCAGCGTCCCGTCCTCGGAGAGGATCATCTGCGACGTCTGGTCGTTCATGGTGATCACGCCGCTGTCGTCGTCGTAGACGAAGGGGGTCAGCTCGCCCCGCAGGTCCATGACGCCCGTGCCGTCTTCCTGCAGCACCAGGAGCGTACGGTAGCCGCGGTCGCGGATGTTCTGCATGGTCGCCTCGTCCGCGGATCCTTCGCCGGTGACGGTCTCGATGCGCATGATCTGATACGTCGCGGCAAACGTGTCGTCCGGGTTCGGCTTTGCGGTCTGCACGCTCGAATAATCCGGCGCGTCCGCAGTCTGGACAGGTTCTTCAGTTGTATCCGCCGGTGCTTTCGCGCTGCATGCTGCCAAGGAAAAGGCCAGCAGCACCGCGAGGATCAGGCACCACCATTTCTTCATACAAGTCTCCAAGTGGATCAGGGATTACCCAACTATTATAGCAGAGGAAGACGGCGCAGCCAACAACAAATTGCGGCACAAATCACGCGTCTTTCGAACCGTCTTCATCCCCGAACAGGCTCGCCTTTCCTTCTCGGATCACGGCCTTGTCCACGGCGGCATCCTTCCAGTCGAGCTTTCCGTCCTTGTTCCAGTCGATGCCGAGGACGGGCGCATCCGAAGGAACGTCTTTCGGCGCCGCGGCCTTTGCCTCGTATTGCTTCGCAAGAGTCTCCGCCTTGTTTGCCTCCCCGTCGCCGAATTTCTCCAGAGGAACGGAAAGGATCTTCGCGGCTCTTTCCTCCCGCTTCGCCTCTTCCGCCGCCTTGCGCTTTTTGCGCGCTGACAGGAACGGCACGAGGCCCCAGGCGAGCAAAGCGCCGCCGATACAAATGCCTACGACTCTGCCGCCGAACGACAAAGGATCTCCCGAATCGTCGAAAGAGACCCCTATGAATATCAGACCGAACGCGATCTTCGCGATCATGGCGCCTGTACTCTGGCGCATACCCGTGAGCGCTTCCCGCTCGTCGGCGCGGTTCGCCTTCACCGTTCTGCTGTATTTATCCTGCTTCGCCATACGCATACCTCTTCTGTATATCTTTGCGGGAGACAGTTTCTTTCCGAATCCTATTTTACACTATTTCGCCACGGGACGGCACCCTGTTTGTGATATAATACCTTCATCAACCTGCAGGAGGCGCATCATGATCATTTCTTATCACGGCAAGACGCCGGACATCGAAAGAGCGGCATTCATCGCGGACAGCGCGGCGGTCACGGGCGACGTGACCCTGGGCAAAGACAGTTCCGTCTGGTTCTCGGCGGTCATCCGCGGCGACGGACCGCATATCGATATCGGAGAAGAGAGCAACATCCAGGACGGCTGCGTGCTGCACGCGGATCCGGGGTTTCCGCTGACCGTCGGCAGAAGCGTCACCGTCGGACACGGCGCCATCCTGCACGGCTGCACGGTCGGAGACAATACGCTGATCGGCATGGGCGCCATCGTGCTGAACGGCGCGGTCATCGGGAACAACTGCATCGTCGGCGCCGGCGCGCTGGTGACAGGAGGCAAGGTCTTCGAAGACGGCATGATGATCCTCGGAAGCCCCGCCAAAGCGGTCCGCAGACTCACGGAAGACGAGCTGGCGCGGCTGAAGCTTCCCGCGGAACATTATGTGCAGCAGGCGAAGGAATATGCGGAACAGAAATAACAAAAGGACCTCGAAGCGAGGTCCTTTTTTTCGTGGAATCGATATTTGCCCCTGCGCTACATCGCGTCGACTTCGGCGAGCAATGCTCTGATCTTTTCGGCCTGTTCGTCATTCGCGAGCGGCATGGGTTCGCAGCAGAACGGCTTCATGTCCACGCCGCGCAGCATCATGGCGCGCTTCATGACCGGGTGGAACGGATCGGAGATCGCGTAGAGCTGGAACAGCTTGTTCAGCTTCTTCTGCAGCCGCGCGCACTCTGCGAAATCGCCCGCGTTGAACGCTGCAGCCGCTGCGGCCGCCACTTCCGGATACAGGTTGGAAAGCCCGCCGATGCAGCCGTTGCCGCCCGAGAGAGCGCTGTGGAAGAAATTGTCGTCGTAACCCTGCAGCACGATGAAGTCCGGAAAGTCCGGCCGCACCGCGTCGATGAGCTGCCTGGTGTGCGGAAAGCCGGGCACGGTGTCCTTCAGGCCGACGATGTTCTTATGCTTCTTCAGCAGGCGCACCAGGAGATCCGGAGAAATATCGCCTCCCGTGGCCGCCGGGAAATTGTACAGGAAGATGTCCCCGTGGATGTTCTCCGCGCACAGGTCGTAATAGCGCTCCATCTCAGGCGGGGTCAGCCCGAAGTAGTACGGCGCCACGATGATGACCGCGTCCGCCCCCTTTTCCAGCACTTCGTTCGAAAAATCGACGACTTCCTGCAGGCGCGTACCGCCGGTCCCGACGATCACCTTCGCCTTGCCTTTCAGTTCCGCGATCGCGAGCTCCGCCAGCCGGCGCTTCTGCTCTGCGCTCATGTAGATGAACTCGCCGATGCTCCCCATGATGATGAAGCCTTCGACGCCGCCAGCCAGCACGTGCGCGTACACGTTCTTCTGC
>JAFZRG010000020.1 GCA_017619985.1 Bacillota bacterium
CTGCACGGCACCCGCCACGCGGTCATCCCGGACCGCATCGAGACCGGAACGTTCATGGTCGCCGCGGCGATCACCAGAGGCGACGTTCTGATCAAGAACAGCGTGCCGGATCACGTCCGTCCCGTCATCGCGAAGCTCATGGAGTGCGGCGCGTCCGTCAACGACGAAGTCGACGGTCTGCGCGTGCGCGGCGACCTGAACAAGCTGGTCGCGACCGATATCAAGACCCTTCCCTATCCCGGCTTCCCGACCGACATGCAGGCGCTGTTCATGGCGCTGCTCACGACCGTGGACGGAACGAGCGCCGTCATCGAAACGGTCTTCGAGAACCGCTTCATGCATGCGGCGGAGCTCTCGCGCATGGGCGCCAACATCCGCGTGGACGGCAGGACCGCGATCGTTCCCGGCAACAAGCATCAGCTCGTAGGCGCACAGGTCATCTCGACCGACCTGCGCGCAGGTGCGGCGCTTGTGCTGGCAGGGCTCGTCGCGAAGGGCACGACCGAGGTGTCCGAGATCTATCACATCGAGCGCGGCTACGAAGGATTCCACGACAAGCTGACCGCCTTAGGCGCGAAGATCGAGCGCATCGAAGACTGAACCGGATAAGCAAACGAAAAGAGGCCTTTTTCAGGCCTCTTCTTTTTATGCTTTCTATTCTTCCGGGATCCTTCCGTAGATCCGCTGCAGATCGTCGCTGTAAACGCCGTCTTCGCCGCGCACGCAGAGGGACGGATCCACCAGAAGCTCCTTGCCGCCTCCTTTGACGGCGGAGACGAGGATGATGTTCGGAGCCGCGCCGGGCCTGGGAAGGACCAGTTTCATGCGCTTCGGCTCCAGGCCGCAGGCTCTGCAGCATTCGAAGATGTCCGGCAGCCGCGAAGGTCTGTGGACGATCACGAAGCGGCCGCCCGGCTTCAGGGCATAGGCAGCTGCCTTCACGAAATCCGCCAGCGCCGCCGTCGTCTCGTGACGTGCGATGAATGCCGCGGCATTCGCGCTGGCAAGTCCTCTTCCGGATTCGCTGTAGGGCGGATTGCACGTGACCACGTCGAACGATTCTCCCGGAACAAGCTTCCGGATCTCCATCACATCGCCCTGCAGGAAATGCAGTTTATCCTCCAGGCGGTTCAGCCCGGCGCTTTCCCGCGCCAGCCTCACCTGATCCTCCTGCACTTCTATGCCGGTCACGGACGCGGGAGCGTACTTTCCCATAACGACCAGGGCCACAGCGCCGTTTCCGCTTCCGAGGTCCAGTACAGTGTCCGACGCAGCCGCTTTGCAGTAATCCGCCAGCAGCACGGCGTCGACGCCGTAGCAGAACGTTTCCGTATCCTGCAGCAGAGTCAGTCCGCCGAAACCGATGTCGTCTGCACGGACCGCCATACTAGTCCAGTTCCAGCAGTTCCGCCTGCTTCAGCAGATCCTCTTCCGTCATGGAGGACAGATCGGCGTCCGCAAACGGACCGCCCTTCTTCTTGGGCTGCTTCTTCGGCATGAACTTGTCCTGATTGCGCTTGTTCGGCGCTCGCTGGATCTCCTCCTTGCCGTAGATATAGTACTCGGTCGAAAGCTTTTCGGGCTTTTCTTCGGTCTTTTCCTCCAGGATCAGGCGGGTCTTGATCCGGTTCTCAAGGATATTGACGTCCATCACGACCGCTTTGCCGTCTCGCGTCGTGATGCGCTCCCCGACGTCGGGCATGCCCTTCTTCAGGTGGCAGTACGTGTCGTTCTCGTACTGCAGGCAGCACATCAGTCTGCCGCAGATGCCGGAGATCTTGATGGGATTGAGCGACAGGTTCTGCACCTTGGCCATCTTGATCGAGACCGGTTCGAAATCGGGCAGCCAGGCGTGGCAGCACAGTTCTCTGCCGCAGGACCCGATGCCGCCCATCATCTTCGTCTCGTCGCGCACGCCGATCTGGCGCAGTTCGATGCGCATCTTGAATACGCCGGCCAGATCCTTGACCAGTTCGCGGAAATCCACGCGGCCGTCCGCCGTGAAATAGAAGATGACCTTGGAATTGTCGAACGTGTACTCCACGTCCACGAGCTTCATCTCCAGCCCGTGCTTGTCGATCTTCTCCTGGCAGAGCTGCAGCGCCCTGTCCTTTTTCTTCAGGTTCTCTTCATGGCGCTTCGCGTCGTTTTCGTCCGCCTTGCGCAGGATGGGCTTCAGAGGCGCTACGATCTCGTCCTCCTCTACTTCCATGATTCCTGCGGAGACCGTGCCGAACTCGACGCCGCGGGCGGTCTCCACGATCACGTTGTCGCCTGCAGACAGTTCGAGTTCTGCCGGGTCAAAATAATATACTTTACCGGCGGCTTTGAAACGCACGCCCGCAACTTTGATCATTCTGTCCTCCTAGATCTATAGGTCCAGACACAGCTTCTTCAGCGTATAGCCTGTGTTGTATCCGAGACGGACCGACCGGCCGGCTTCTTCGGCGGCGGCGATCGCCCTGTTCAGGGCATCCCGGTCCATTTTTTCACATATCATTCCGAACGCGTCCCAGCCGTCGCTCAGGGGAGACGTCTTCGCGCCGTAAGGATACAGAAGGGCGTCTCTCATCAGCATCTGCAGGCAGGCGAGGAAAGCGGAGGCTTTCGCTCTGGGATCATTCTTTTCTTCCAGAAGAGGCTTCAGGCAGTCGCGCCGCGGGAAAAAGAGCGGACGCTGCGCGCAGACGGCGAGGAAATCCTTTGCCAGCTGCAGCATCTCCTCATCCGGCGCTTCGCTGTCTTCTTCCAGATAATACGTGCTGCACCGGGAGACGACCGTCGGAAGGAGCGCTTCCCGCTTTTCCGCCAGGAGGATCAGCACGGAATCTCCTGCCGGTTCCTCCAGAGTCTTCAGGAGCTTGTTCTGCGCGGCCGTGTTCAGCAGATGCGCCTCTTCGATGACCGCGGCATGGCGCTTTCCGAACGGTTTGAGCTTCAGCTGCTCCTGCAGCGCTTCCACGGCATCCACGCCGATCTGCGTCTTCGCATTGCCCGGCGCCGTTTCGAGATCCACGTAGAGATAATCCTCGTGGTTGCCGTGCGAAAACTTCCGGCACGAAAGGCAGGATCCGCAGGCGTCGCCGTCCTCCGGCGATTCGCAGAGGATCGCTTCCGCGAGCGCTTTGCCCATCTGCAGACGGCTTTCCTTTCCGCCGACGAACAGGAATGCATGCACGAGCTTACCGCTCTGAAGCAGAGGTTTCAGCTGCGCCGCGACGGCTCTGTTATTCTTCAGTTCTGCAAATGACATAGGCGTCGAACCGTTCCCGGATCTCCGCGGCGATCTCTTCGATGCTGCGGGATGCGTCGATGCAGACGTAGCGGTCTGCGTATATCTTCTTCAGCTCCTGATATCCTTCGTATACCGCATTGTGGAAAGACAGGTCTTCCTGCTCCAGGCGATCGAGTTCCCTGGCCGAAGCAACGCGCTGCTTGCCCTGGAACGCGGGGAGGTCCATAAAGAACGTGATGTCCGGCTGCGTTCCCTGGACGGCGAATTCGTTGATGACCCTCACGTCGTCGCCCAATCCTCTGGCATATCCCTGATATGCGATGGAGGAATCCATAAAGCGGTCGCAGAGGACAATGCAGCCGTCTTCCAGCGCAGGCCTGATCTTTTCAGCGACGTGCTGCGCGCGTGACGCCGCATACAGCAGCGCTTCCGTGACCCCGTCCATCTCCTTATGGGAAGGATCGAGAAGCAGGCTGCGGATCGCTTCCGAGATCGGCGTCCCGCCGGGCTCGCGGGTCATGACGACGTCGTAGCCCTTCTCTCTGCAATATTGGGCCAGCAGGCGGATCTGCGTCGTCTTGCCGCTTCCGTCCGGGCCTTCGAATGTGATGAATATTCCCTTCAAGGTCTTGTTGTCCCCTGTCTCAGCGTTCGGTGCCGCGGTTTTTCAGATACTCTTCCTCGAAAGAACGGCGGTTCTGCTCCTTTACTTTCTTCGCGTCCCGCTTCGCCTTCTTTGCACGGTTCTCCTGGACCATGCCTTCCAGAAGATTGCCAATCAAACTGAACCCCAGAACGATGACGGGGATGCAAAGCAATATCCACAATGCGTAGCGTGCGATCGTATAGCTCATAGGCGCTCCTTAACTAAATAAGTATACCATAAAACAGGGGGAAGTGGAACACGACGAAAAAACGCACCCTTGCGGATGCGTCTTTCGAACCGGCTGCGTCCTACTTTCCCAGGCAGCTTCCCACCAAGTATCATCGGCTCTGAAGGGCTTAACTACTGTGTTCGGGATGGGAACAGGTGTGACCCCAACGATATTGCAACCAGATTTTTTGCTGAAGATATGGATTGTACCTTCAAAACTAAACAATGCTCAAGATCAAAAACCATTGGTCAAGTGTTCGACCTATTAGTATCGGTCAGCTCAACATGTCGCCATGCTTACACCTCCGACCTATCAACGTGGTAGTCTCCCACGGGTCTTAGCCTTGCGGCAGGAGATCTGTTCTTGTGGGGGGCTTC
>JAFZRG010000021.1 GCA_017619985.1 Bacillota bacterium
GGGATCGAGCGAGAAGGTCTCGCATAGCAGCCGGTAGATCTCCGGCTGCGGCTTGACCAGCTTCACGTCCGCGGAGACGAGCGTGCCGTCAAAGAGGCTGCTGGCCGGTACGCGCGGCCAGTACTCGTGCTGCCGGTACGAGGCGTTGGAGAGCAGATAGATCCCGTAGCCCTTTGCCTTGAGATCCCGGATCAGCTCCTCCATCCCCTCGATGGGGAGGATCGGGCGGTCCCACTTGTCGACGAGGGCGTGCACGGTCTCGTGCAGTCTCTCCGGCAGACGGCGGCACATGCTCTCCGCCGCCTCGGCCTCGGTCATCGAGCCGCGGTCCATCCGCGCCCATTCGAGCGATTTGTACACCTCGCGCAGCAGCAGCGCCTTGTCCTCCTCCGCCGCGCCGGCGCGCTCGATGAAATAGGCCGGATCAAAGCGGAGCAGGACCTGCCCCATGTCAAAGACGATGTTCCGGATCATGTCTTATACCCGGATCTTGCCCTTGGTGATGCGCAGCGCGATGATCAGGATCAGACCGCTCGTCACGGTCAGGATCGCGGAGAGCGCGGCGCCGGAGCCGACGGAGTTGCGGACGATGTTGGTATAGGCCTCGATCGTCAGGGTGTTGTTGTGTCCGGACGAGAGCATGATCGAGCAGCTCAGCTCGTTGATACAGGTGACCCACGAGAGGATCGCGCCGGAGAACACGCCGGGCAGCATCAGACGGGCCGTGACCTTCCAGAAGGTCTTCATCGGCGGAACGCCGAGGTTGATGGAGGCCTCCTCCACGCTCGGATCCATCTGCAGCAGGAAGGCGCTGGCGCTTCGGACGGTATAGGGCAGCTTGCGGATGATATACGAGATGATGATGATCGCCGCCGTGCCGGTGAGGATCAGGGGCTTGACGTTGAAGGTCACGATGTAGCACAGGCCGAGAACGGAGCCCGGGATGACGTAGGGCGCCATCAGCAGCATGTCGAGAATTCCGCCGGTCTTGCCCTTCTTGCGCACGATCGCGTAGCTCATCAGAATACCGATGAGCACGATGAACACCATGGCGATCAGCGAGTAGGAGAAGGTGTTGCCCAGGCTGGTCCACAGGCGCGCGCCGAGGTTCTGATAGTTCTCGAACGTGAAGCCGCCGGTGAAGCTGGAGTAGTTCGTGTGCTGGAAGGAGCTGGCGCACACGACGATCTGCGGCAGGAAGGAGACGAAGCTGATGAGGAAGACCGGCAGCGTGACGAGGAAGCGCTTGAAGCCGTGCACCTCGGTCTCCTTCGGCGGACGCAGCGCCGACATGATGTAGTTGCGCCGTCCGACGTAGGACTTCTGCACCAGCAGCATCACCAGCGTGATGATGACGATGATGATCGAGATCGCGGAGGCCAGGTTGCCGTTGCCGCCCGTCTCGGAGAGGTACTCGTTGTAGATCAGCACCGGCAGCGTGCGGAACTCGGAGCCGCCGAGGAGCATCGGCGTGCCGAAGTCGGCCAGCGCGCTCATGAACACGACCAGCGCGCCCGCGGTGATCGAGGGCGTGACGACCGGCATCGTGACCGTGAAGAAACGGCGGAGCTTGCCGCTGCCGAGGTTTTCGGCGCATTCCTCCAGCGAGCTGTCGATGCTCTCCATCGCGCCGGAGGTATACATATAGATATACGGGTAGAGCTTCAGCGTCAGCACCGTGCTGATGCCGCCGAAGCCGTAGATCGTCGGGATCGTGATGCCGTAGTTGGCCAGGAAGGTCGTGACCGAGCCGGAGCGGCCGAACATCATGATCCACGCGTAGGCGCCGAGGAAGGGCGGGCTCATCAGAGAAAGGATGGCCAGCACGTGCCAAAGCTTTTTGCACCAGACGTTGTAGCGGGTCATCAGATAGGCCATCGGCACGCCCAGGACGACCGCGAAGATCGAGGGGACGAGGGAGATGCCGACGCTGTTCCACAGCGCGCCGTAATAATACTTCTTGGTGAAGAACCTGTCGAAGTTCCTCAGCGTGAAGCCCGCGACTTTCGTGCTCTTGAAAGCGTTCGTGATGATCGAGGAGAAGGGCCAGACAAGGAAAACGGCAAAAATCACGAACACCATCAGCTTGACCCAGAACCACGGGTCCATGTAGAAGGGGATGGTCGTGTTTTTCCGTTTCAGCATGTGATGACCTCCTCCGACTCCGCCTCGTAGACGCTGATCCCCGTGGGATCGAAGTTGAGGAAGACCTTCTCGCCGGCCTCGTGCACGTCGGTGGTGTCCTTGGTGTACTCGTTGACGATCAGGCTCTGGCCGTCGGCGAGCTTGACCTCATACTCGATGAAGTCGCCCAGGAAGGTCGAGAACATGACCTCGCCGGGCAGGCCCTCTTCGGAGAAGAAGAGCTGCTCGGGACGCGCGGAGAGCTTGGCCGGACCGACGTAGTCCTTCTTGGTGGGCACCTTGATCTTCAGCTGGTCGTGGATGTTCACCACGCCGCCCTCCTCGACCGCGCAGTCGAGGAAGTTGCTCACGCCGATGAAGCCCGCGACAAAGGGATTCTGCGGCTTGGCATAGATCTCGGTGGGCGTGCCGATCTGCATGATCACGCCGTCCTTCATGACGGCGATGCGGTCGGAGATCGCGAGCGCCTCCTCCTGGTCGTGCGTGACGTAGATCGTCGTGATGCCGAGCTTGCGCTGCAGCTTCTTGATGACGGTGCGCATCTGCACGCGCAGCTTGGCGTCGAGGTTCGAAAGCGGCTCATCCATCAGAAGCACGCTCGGCTCGATGACGAAGGCGCGGGCGAGCGCGACGCGCTGCTGCTGGCCGCCGGAGAGCTCGTTGGGCTTGCGCTTGGCGAGATGCGCGATCTGCACCAGCTCGAGCGCCTCCTTCACGCGCGGCGCGATCTCCGCCTTGGGAACGTTCCTGGCCTTGAGACCGTAGGCCACGTTCTCCTCGACGGTCAGGTGCGGGAAGATGGCGTAGTTCTGGAAGACCATACCGATGTCGCGCTTGTGGGCGGGCACGGCGTTGATCCGCTTGTCGCCGAAGTAGAAATCGCCGCCCTCGATGGAGTTGAAGCCGGCGATCTGGCGCAGGAGCGTGGTCTTGCCGCAGCCGGACGGCCCGAGCAGGGTGAAGAACTCGCCCTCCTTGATGTCCAGCGACACGCCCTTGAGCGCGATGAAATCGCCGTACTTCTTGACGGCATCCTTGATGATGACTGCGTTGCTCATAAAATCCCTCCGAGATATTGTTTTTCATGGCTCAGGGAAAGCCGCCTTCCGCGGCGGTCTTCCCTCAGCCGTGAAGCTTTAGAAAAAAGGCAAGGGGAATCCGGGGGATCCCCCTTGCCTGAAAAGCGGGGTTTGGAGCTGTTCGGATGTGATTATCCGACCAGCTTGTCCTGCCACATCTCCTTGATGTCGGCAGCGTTGTTGGCGGCGTAGTCGAAGTTGTAGTTCATCAGCGTGATCTCGCTCAGGGGCTTGAGGCCGACGGGCTCGACGTCGCTGCGGATCGGGCGGCGGCCCCAGTCGGCGTTCTGGGCGACCTGGCAGTCGTGGCCGAGAACGAACTCGACAAAGAGCTGAGCCAGCTCGAGGTTCGGGCAGTTCTTGACGATGGCGACGCCGTCGGGAACGGCGGAGGTGCCGTCGGTCGGGAAGACGACGACCATGTTGGGCTCGGTGTACTTGATGGCGGCCTTCTCAAGCGTGATGCCGACGGCGTTCTCACCGGCGTAGATGTCCTTGTGCGCCAGGGAGGAGGAGTTCTTGACCTCGAGCTTGTCGATGATCTTGTCGACGAACTCCCAGCCGGCGGCGTAGTCGTCGGACTCGTCACCGAAGAGGAAGAGCATGGTGCACAGCTGCGTGAAGGCGGAGCCGGAGGAGGTCGGGTCGGCGATGGCGATCTTGCCGTACTTGGCGGTGTCGAAGTCAGCCAGAGCGGCCCAGGTGGTGGGGATGTCTTCCTCGGGGATCTTGTCGGTGTTGGCGATGAAGACCATCGGCAGCGGGGACTCGCCGATCCAGTAGTACTCGGCGTCAACGAGGGACGGATCGATCAGGTCGATGCAGCTGGGCTTGTAGGGCTGGAAGTAGTCCTTGTAGGCAGCCAGCGTGTCGGCGCCGCCGCCCCAGAGCACGTCGGCGATGGGGTTGGCAGACTCGGCGCCGATCTTGTTGACCAGGTTGGAGGTGCCGTCGGCGATGACCTCGACCTTCACGTTCGGGTACGCGGCCTCAAAGGCGGCGACACCGGCGTTGAGCGGGTCGGAGTCGTGCGGGGAGTAGACGGTCAGCGTGCCGGTATAGTCCTCGGGAGCCTTCGCGGCGGCGGCGGGGGCAGCGCCCTCGTCAATGCCGAGCTGAGCCAGCGTGTAGTAGCCGGAGTCGATCAGGAGCTCCTTGTAGTTGTCCACCGTGCAGGCCACAGGCTCGCACAGGAAGCTGGGAACCACGCCCACGCCGTTGTTGTAGGTCTCCGTGTCGTTGATCGGGGGCTCCTGGCCCTTCATCAGCGCGTCGACCATCTCAACGACCTTCGCTGCCAGAGTACGGGTGTCCTTGAACACGCTCATGCCCTGCTTGCCCGCGATCAGGTTGCCCATGATCGCAATGTCGCAGTCCTGGCCCGTGATCACCGGCCACTTGCCGGAGTAAGAGGAAGCCAGAGCGTTCTCAACGCCGCAGGCCGTAGAGTCGTTGGAGGCGAGTACCGCATCCAGATCCTTGTCGGCGTAGTAGGAGCTGAGAATGTTCTCAAAGCGCGCCTGAGCGGCGTCCGTCGCCCAGTTGGCCGTCGCAACAACTGCCTTCTCCGTCTGGCCCGACGGGCACACAAGCTGGCCGTTGTCCAGATACTTCTGCAGGATGCTCATCGCTCCGTCGAAGAAGAAGTTGATGTTGTTGTCGCCCGGGTCGCCTGTGATGAACTCAATGTTGAACGGGCCCTTGCCGTCCTTCAGGCCAAGCTGCTCTTCGATGAACTCGCCCTGCTTCGTGCCGACGAGCCAGTTGTCGAAGGTGGCGTAGTAGGATACGGCGTCGGAGTTCATGATCAGACGGTCATAGGCGATGACGGGGATGTTCTTCTCCTTGGCCTGGGCAAGCACCGTGCCGAGAGAGTCGCCGTCGATGGACGCGATCACCAGCAC
>JAFZRG010000182.1 GCA_017619985.1 Bacillota bacterium
GATACGGATAAAATTCATCCTCATCTTGCCGGAAATGTGCGCCATCACGATGAAATCATTCTCAAGCTTTACCTTGAACATCGCATTGGGCAGAGCTTCCAGCACTGTGCCGAATACTTCGATGCTGTCTTTTTTCGCCATTGCGGGACCTCCTCCTTTGCGCGTCTAAAGCTTCGTGAGCAATCTTGGCTCATCTTCGGTGATGACGATCGTGTTCTCGTAGTGAGCGGCCAGGGAGCGGTCGATCGTGACCGCGGTCCAGCCGTTGCTCAGCACTTCCACATCGTAATCGCCTGCAGCGATCATCGGTTCCACTGCGAGTACCATACCCGGTACGAGCTGCGGACCGTGGTTCGCCTTGCCGTAGTTGGGGATCTGCGGATCTTCGTGCAGATCTCTGCCCACGCCGTGACCCACGTAATCGCGGATGACGGAAAAGCCGTTGCTTTCCACGTATGTCTGGATCGCATGGGAGACGTCGCCGAGGCGGCAGCCTTTCCTGCAGAACTTAAGACCTTCGAAGAAGCTCGCCTCCGCCACTTCCATCAGCTTCTGCGCCTCTTCGGAGACCTGCCCTACGGGGTAGGTCCTCGCCGCGTCGGAGTAGAATCCTTTGTAGACGGTCCCCAGATCGACGCTGACGATGTCGCCCTCTTTGAGGACGCGCCTTCTCGCCGGGATGCCGTGAACGACTTCCTCGTTGACGGAGATGCACGCCGTGCCGGGGAATCCGCCGTAGCCTTTGAAGGCAGGCTTCATCTGATGTCTTAAGATATAGTCTTCACACCAACGGTCCAGCTCCAGGGTCGTCATGCCGGGCATGAGAACGTTCGGGATCTCTTCCAGCATGGCGGCCGTAACGGAAGCGGCCTTTGCCATGAGTTCTATCTCCTCCTGGGATTTCAGCACGATCATGTCTTATTCTCCCAGAAGGGCGCAAATATCATCGAACACTTCGCCGGGAGTCTTGCTGCCGTCGATGACAGCCAGTCTTCCGCTCTTCTGATAGTACTCGATCAGAGGACTCGTCTGTTCCTGATAGACCCGGAAGCGGTTGAGAACAGTCTCCTCGCGGTCATCCGCTCTCTGGTAGACCTCGCCGCCGCACACGTCGCACACGCCTTCCACCTTGGGAGGCATCGTGAGCACGTGGTAGGGGCGTCCGCACTGTCTGCAGACTCTTCTGCCGATCATTCTCGGCAGCAGGATGTCTTCCGCCACTTCGATGTCTACGGTCTTATCCAGCTGGGCACCTGTTCTTTCGAGGAAAGCATCGAAGTGCTCCGCCTGGAAGACGGTTCTGGGGAAGCCGTCCAGCAGGTAACCGTTCGCACAGTCTTCCTTGCTGACCCGGTCTTCCACCAGGTCGCACACCAGCTCGTCGGGGACGAGCAGGCCCTGGTCCATATATTCCTTGGCCTTTTTGCCCAGCGGAGTGCCTTCCTTGACGTTCGCGCGGAAGATGTCTCCGGTGGAGATGTGCAGAATGTTGTATTTTTCAGCGATTCTCGTCGCCTGGGTGCCTTTGCCGGCTCCCGGCGGTCCAAGCAGTACAACGCGCTTCATAGTGTGCCTCCTACTTTAAGAAACCGCTGTAGTTTCTCATGACCATCTGCGTTTCGAGCGCCTTCATGGTGTCGAGGGCAACGCCCACGGCGATGATGAGGGACGTTCCGCCGAACGCGGACGAGAAACTGGTGAAATGCCCGATCAGGATGGGGATCGCGGCGATGACGGCCAGGAAGATCGCACTGGAGAAGTTCAGTCTGGACAGAACTTTCGCAATGTAATCCGAGGTCGGTTTGCCCGGACGGATGCCCGGGATGAATCCGCCGTTCGCTCTCATGTTGTCCGCGATCTCTACGGGGTTCACGGTGATGGAACCGTAGAAATACGTGAAGAAGATGATGAGCAGAATATCCAGGACCAGATAGATCCAGACGCCGGGATTGCCGCTCGAGGTCAGATACTTGGTCACGAACTTGGCAAAGCTGGTGTCGCTTCCGGTCATGTATGCGATCGTCGGCAGGATCTGCAGCAGGGAGATGGCGAAGATCACGGGGATGACGCCGGCCTGGTTGACCTTGAGAGGAATGTGGGTGGACTGGCCACCGTACATCTTGCGGCCAACGACTCTCTTGGCGTACTGCACGGGGATCTTGCGGTTGCCTTCCTGCACCATGATGATGCCGATGATGACCGCCAGCGCGAAGATCAGGAAGATGATCAGGCTGACGATCGACAGCGTGCCGGCGGACAGGCTCTTGATCGTTCTGGAGATGCTCGTCGGGATGCGGGATACGATACCGGCAAAGATGATCAGAGAGATACCGTTGCCGATGCCGTTCTCGTTGATCCGCTCGCCCAGCCACATCAGGAACGCGGTTCCTGCGACCAGGGTCAGCACGATGACGATCTTGGCGAAGAGACTGTTGTCGGACAGCGCGCTGCGGAACAGGCCGAACGTGTAGCCGATGGCCTGGATGAGCGCCAGGACGACGGTGAGATACCGGGTCCACTGCGCGATCTTTCTCTGGCCTTCCTGACCCTGCTTCGCGAGCTCTTCCAGCTTGGGAATGGCTACGGTCAGCAGCTGCAGGATAATGGATGCCGTGATGTACGGCGTGATGCTCAGAGCGAAGATCGTGAAGTTGCTGAACGAACCGCCGGAGAACAGGTCGAACAGACCGAAGATACCGGCTTCATTCGCATTGAACATGGCAGCCAGCTGGCTGCGGTCGATGCAGGGAACGGGGATGTTGGAGCCAAGCC
>JAFZRG010000183.1 GCA_017619985.1 Bacillota bacterium
ATCCTTGCTGCTGTTGATGTAACTGTAATAGTCGCCCTTTTCGTAGTGGACGGTATACTTTTCCGACCAGCTTCCCGTGGTAACGGTCAGTTTGTTTCCGTTCAGCTCCAGGACCGTATTTCCGTTCACGTCGAACCACTTGCCCTGAAAGTCCTGCAGATCGCCCGCGCCGGAGCACCCGGCCAGGCCGAACAGCATCAGCAGGCTCAGCAGCAGACAGCCTTTTTTCTTCATGGCGGAACCTCCTTCAGTAAATGATTAATTATATCATAAAAAAAGACCTGCTGACTACGGATCCGGCACGGCGAGGCGTGACCCGCGGAAAAGTTCTTTCTTTTCTGCCCAAATATTTCTTTACAAACGCCGCACCGCTGACTATAATATTATTTGCGTTTATTCATAAGCGTGTCCGCGCCACTAGCTCAACGGATAGAGTGCCTGACTACGAATCAGTAGGTTGTGGGTTCGAATCCCGCGTGGCGCACCATGATAAAACCCGGTCTTCGGACCGGGTTTTGTTGTATCCTCACCTTGAGAAAGAAAGGACAACGCGGTAAAATAAATTATTAAGCGTTTCAAGAAGGCGAAAGGATGAAACCATGAAGAAATATGAGGAATTCACCCGCGAAGAACTGCAGCAGGAAAAAGAACTGCTGATGAAAAAGTACAAGGAATATCAGGATCTGCACCTGAACCTGAATATGGCCAGGGGCAAGCCCGGCGCGGACCAGCTGGCGCTGTCCATGCCCATGCTGGACGTACTCGATTCCAGGAGCGACTGCTGCGACAAATACGGCACGGATGCGCGCAACTACGGCGAACTGCTCGGCCTGCGCGAAGCGAGAGAACTGTTCGCGGATCTGATGGGCATCTCCTGGGAAGAGACGATCGTGGTCGGTTCCTCTTCCCTCACCTTCATGTACGACTGCGTGGCGAGGGCCATGCTGCTGGGCGTCCTGGGCAGCGAGAAGCCGTGGTGCAGGTACGACAAGCCCAAGTTCCTGTGCCCCGTGCCCGGCTATGACCGCCACTTCACGATCTGCGAATCTCTGGGCATCGAGATGATCCCGGTCGAACTCAACGAGGCGGGACCTGACATGGACGTAGTCCGCGAACTCGTGAAGGACGAATCCGTCAAGGGCATCTGGTGCGTTCCGAAATACACGAACCCCATGGGGGGCTGCTATTCCGACGAGACCGTCAGAGCGCTGGCTTCCATGGAGACCGCGGCGAAGGACTTCCGCATCTTCTGGGACAACGCCTACTGCGTGCACTACATCTACGAAGACGTGCACGTGCTGAACATGCTCGAAGAATGCAAGAAGGCCGGCAATCCCAACCGCGTCTACATGTTCGGCTCCACGTCGAAGATCACGTTCCCCGGCGCGGGCGTCGGCTTCTTCGGCGCGTCGAAAGACAACGTGGCCTTTATCCAGAAACAGATCAACGCGGAGGCCATCAGCTGGGACAAGATGAACATGCTGCGCCACGTGCGCTTCTTCGGCAGCGCGCAGGGCATCCTGGATCTGATGGATAAGCATGCCGAACTGCTGCGGCCCAAGTTCGACGCCGTTCTGGATGCGCTCGATACCGAGATCAGTCCGAGAGGCTGCGGCAAATGGGTCAGCCCGGCCGGAGGCTATTTCGTCACGTTCTGGGCGCCGGACGGCTGTGCGGCAAGGATCAACGGGCTGTGCAAAGATGCAGGGGTCACCATGACGGGACCCGGCGCGACCCACCCCTACCGCAACGACCCGAAAGACAGCGTGCTGCGCATCGCCCCGTCGTTCCCGCCGGCAGAAGAACTGCAGAAAGCCATGGAGGTATTCTGCGTGGCCGTGCGGCTGGCTGCCGTCGAAAAACTGCTGGCCTAACGCGAAAAGATTTGACATTTAATTCCAAACGGCGTATCATTGGATATTATTTTATTTCTTTGAGAACGTACGATTGGAAGGCAAGAAAAATGAGCAAAGTACAGATCCCCAAAAACTACAAAGCGGTTCTCAACCCGTATGATACGCAGAGAGCCATCATGCTCATCCACAGCATCTTCGAGAAAGAGCTGTGCAGCGAACTGGACCTTAGCCGTGTATCCGCACCGTTGCTGGTCCCCACGGCTTCGGGACTCAACGATAATCTGAACGGCGTCGAAAGACCTGTCGGATTCGACATCAAGGAGACCGGCGAAGATTGCCAGATCGTGCAGTCTCTGGCGAAGTGGAAGCGCAAAGCCCTGAAGGATTACGATTTCCACGTGGGCAGGGGCCTGTACACCGACATGGACGCCATCCGCCGCGACGAGGACATGGACAACCTCCACTCCGTCTACGTAGACCAGTGGGACTGGGAAAAGGTCATCCGCGAATCGGACCGCACGCTGAACTACCTGAAGAAGACCGTCCAGCGCATCGTGAACGCGATCGTGGATACCGAAGACATCATCCGCGAGATCTATCCCGAACTGAACGTCTACGCGCCGAAAAAGCGCCAGGTGTACTACATCACCTCTCAGGAACTGGAGGATCAGTATCCGGACCTGACGCCCAAGGAAAGAGAAGACAAAGTCACGGAAAAGTATAAGACGGTCTGTCTGATGCAGATCGGAGGCGCCCTGAAGAGCGGCAAGCCTCACGACGGCAGAGCGCCCGACTACGACGACTGGGACCTGAACTGCGACATCCTGTTCTGGAACGAGATCCTCGGCCACACCATCGAGATCTCCAGCATGGGCATCCGCGTCTCTCCCGAGAGCCTGGACAGACAGCTGACGATCGCCGGCTGCGACGACCGCAGAAAGCTGCCGTTCCACAAGTCTCTGCTGGCAGGCGAACTGCCCTACACCATCGGCGGCGGCATCGGCCAGAGCCGTATCTGCATGCTGATCCTGGGCAAGGCCCACATCGGCGAAGTGCAGTCCTCCGTCTGGGACGAATACACGCTGAAGACCTGTAAGGAAGCGGGTATCGTGATCCTGTAATGCTTGCAGCTGCAGGGTTTTTCTG
>JAFZRG010000184.1 GCA_017619985.1 Bacillota bacterium
CGCTTTTCGCGCCGCTCCTGCATCGCCTGTTCGAGCTCTTCCTTGCTCATTCTTCTGTTGTCGTCATTCTGTGAAGACATACTTGAAATAGTCCTTTTCGATCACGTTTCTGCAATAGTTGAGTTTGCCGCGTACGATCTCCTTGACGGAATCGATGTAATCGCTGTCCGCCGTTTCCCCTTCCTCCGGGGTGAACCGGCCTGTCGTCGCGTCATAGAAGCCCTTCTCCGTCTTCCAGCTGTAGCTGTTCCACATGACGAGTCCTTCGTCCGTGGACAGCAGATCCCTGCCCGGATACAGGCGCGAATCGTAGTCGGCGCCGAACAGGTTCAGGACGGTCGGGATGATGTCGATGCTGCTGCAGGGCTGGGAAACGACGATGGGTTCGTCCCGTTTCTCCAGTTCCCCGTTCCAGACGATCAGGATCTCGTGGTCGCGCAGCATCTCGTTCGACGCCGGATAGCCGTACAGCTCGGACACGTAATCCCTGTCGTTCGCCCAGATCATGCTGTTCTGCAGCGGATAGGGATAATGGTCCGCGGTGATGACGATGACCGTGTCGTCCAGAAGATCCGCCTCCGTCAGGCGGTCCATCAGGATCGTGACCGCCTCCTCCAGTTCGAGCTGGGACGCGATATAGGCCTTGATCTTCGTGCTCGCATCCAGGTTCTGCACTTCCGCTTTATGCTTGATGGCCTGCTCGTGGTACGTGAAGTTATAGATGCTGTGGCCGCTGTACGTCATGTAGTAGATGTAGAACGGTTCCTCGCCGATCCAGTCGTCGATGGACCCGAGCATCATCTCGGTGTCGCTGGGAGGCCACATGTCCGTCAGGTAGCCTTCCATGCCGGTGCCGTTGGAAATAAAGCGTTCGAAGCCGAGCCACGGATGCGTCTTATAGCGGTTATAGTAGTCATAATCCCCGTTATGGTAAGCCAGCGACAGATACCCCTTCGGCATCAGATAGTAGCCGATGCACGAGGAGTTCTGGTGCCCGATGATCTGCTGCATGGACTGCGCGTTGTTCACCGGAACCAGCCCTGTCAGCACGGCGAACTCGCCGGACGTCGTGCTGCCGCCCCAGAACGGGTGGTAATAATCCTCGAATTGGATGCCGCCTGTCTTGAGCCGGTACAGCGTCGGCGTCAGCTCTTCGCTCACCGCCTCCGCGGACAGGGTCTCGCAGCAGAGCACGATGAGGTTCTTGCCTTCGAACATGCCGGTATATTCGTTCTTCACCGTAGCCTTCTGTTCCGCTACGTAGCTGTGCACCGCGCTGATGGCAGCGTTGCTCTCCGAAGCCGCGAGCGCCGCGAAGTCGATATCCAGTTTGTTCAGGCCGTGGAACGCAGGTGCGCCGTTCGAACTGCTGCCGCGGCTCACGATGCCGGCCGTCTTCTTCGGACGGTCGGGGATGCCGGTGACGCTGTAGACGAAATCGCGCTGCGTCGACGTGACGAGCCCGAAATTGCGGATGCCGTCGTTGAACACGTATTCATAGGTGTACTTCGGCGCCGCAAAGCTGTCCATCTGCGTGCTGCCGGCCGCGAGGCTCTGCGCGATCACCGCCGCCAGCGCCACGTAAGCGACCGTCCAGCGGTCTCTGCGGGTGAAATCCCACAGCGGATACAGGACGATGAGCGCGATCACCGGGATGTGATAGCGCACGATGATGCCCGCCCCTTCCCGGATGAGACGCGCGACGTCCTGGCCGAATTCCTCCATGACTCCGCCGGCGCCCTGGAAGATCGTGACAGGATCCATGAACGTCTGGTACGAGTTGTTCACGAAGAACTGTACGACGAAATACAGGCATCCGGCCTCCGCCAGGATGAGCGCGGCGGCAAAACCTGCGCCTTTCCTGCGGAACGCGAATACGGGAATATCGCACAGCAGACCGAACGCGAATCCGGCGAGCAGCGCGGTGCCCATATGGT
Source organism: Bacillota bacterium (assembly GCA_017619985.1). Taxonomy (GTDB): domain Bacteria; phylum Bacillota; class Clostridia; order Peptostreptococcales; family Anaerovoracaceae; genus RUG11894. The sequence continues at coordinate 1,938 of JAFZRG010000184.1, forward strand.
AGCCTTCGCCCATCGCGCAGTCCCTTTGCAGCGTCCATTCCAGATAGACGAACACCGCGGGGAGGAACAGCAGGCTGAGAGCCCGTCTGATGCCGTTATTTTCCGATTTCTGCGGTTTTTCTTCTCCGATAGAGGAATTTATCATAAAGTGGTTCTTTGGTTTATAATCGCTTGTTTTTTATGAGGCCTGTGCAGCCTCTTCCCGGCGGGTCAGCCGGCGCATGATCACGATATAGCATACCGTCAGCATCGAGAACGTGAGGATCCACGTGATGGGATACGTCACGTAGAGCATCTCGAGCGTGTGGAAGCGCGGGATCTGCCATATCGTGTAGATCCACACGATGCGGAACACGCAGATGTCGAGCACCGTGATGATCATGGGCACGAGCGACTTCCCGAGTCCGCGGATGACGCCCGTCATGACGTCGTGCAGTCCGTTGAGTGCGTACGGCAGGCAGACGTAAGTCATGCGCGTGATGCCGTATCGGATCGCCTCTTCGTCGCCAGGGATGTAGATCGAGAGCAGCCTGTGCGCGAACAGATATGTGAGCCCGCCCATCACGACGCCCGTCACGACCACGTCGAGGATGCAGTAATTGCGCACTTTTCTGACCCGGTCCAGCCTGTGGGCGCCTACGTTCTGTCCGGCGAAGTTCATGCCGGTCTGGTGGAACGAGTTCATCGAGATCCACGTAAAGCCCTCGATGTTGGCCGCAGCGGAATTGCCTGCCATCGTGACGGAGCCGAACGAATTGATCGATGACTGGATGATCACGTTCGAGATCGAGAACATGCAGCCCTGGATGCCGGCCGGAAGGCCGATCCTCACGATGTTCTTCAATTCCATCGCGTAGATGTGCATCCTGCGCGGGATCAGTTTATATGCTCCGTCCGTGCGCATCAGGAAGCGGACGATGAGGAATGCCGACAGACACTGCGAGAGCGCCGTCGCCAGCGCCACGCCCGCCACGTCCAGGCGGAACACCGTCACGAAGATCACGTTCAGGACGACGTTCACGACACCTGCCGTCATGAGGTAGTACAGCGGATGCTTCGTGTCCCCTGCCGCCCGCAGGATCGCTGCCCCGTAGTTGAACACCAGGGACGGGATCATGCCGCAGAAATAGATGCGCATGTACAGCGACGACAGTCCGATGACGTCGTCCGGCGTCTTCATCCAGGCGAGGAACGTCGGAGACATCAGCACGCCGAAGACCGTCAGCACGGCGCCTCCGATCAGCGCGACCGGAATGCAGGTGTGCACCGCCCGGCTGCAGCGGTCATCGTCCTTTGCACCAAGCGAAACGGCGACCGTGACCCCCACACCTACCGACAGGCCTATGAACAGGTTGACGATCAGGTTGATGATCGCCCCTGTCGCACCGACGGCCGCGATGGACAGGCGGCCGCAGTAGCGGCCGACGACCACGAGATCCGCGGCGTTGAACAGCAGCTGCAGAATGCCCGTCAGCATGAGCGGGATCGCGTAAAGGATGATGTTCCTGAACAGCGGTCCCGAGACCATATCTATGTTTTTGCCGCTTTGCGCGTTGGGTTTCAAATGCGTTCCTCCGCTTTCAGCCTAACATTATAATGATAGCACAAACGCGGTGGTTTGGCACAAGAAAAAAGGGCGGGTCCTACCTGCCGGCAAACCGTGATAAAATATAAAAAAGTTTGCGGCAGGTGTAACGGAGAGCCTGTTTCCGACACTCACAGATGAAGGAGGTGAAAAACGTTGAGGGATCTCGAAAGCATCTACAGAGAAAACGCGGATACCGTTTTCCGGTTCCTGATGTCCAGGACCGGCTCTGCGGATCTTTCGGAGGAACTGACGCAGGAGACCTTCTATCAGGCTATCAAAAGCATCGACCGGTACGACGGCACAGGCAGGATCAGCTCGTGGCTCTGCGGCATCGCGAAGAACGTTCTGTACGATCATTTCCGCAAAGAACGGAAAGCGCAGCTGCCCGAAGAAGACATCTCGCAGAAAGTGACCGATTCCGCGGAAGAACTGGCGGTACGGAACGAAGAATCCTCGGCGATCCTGAAAGCCATCGAAGCCTATCCGGAACCGGGAAAGGAAGTACTGAGGCTGCGGATCTTCGGAGGACTGTCCTTCCGGCAGATCGGCGCTATCTTCGGCCGAACGGAGAACTGGGCCAGAGTCACTTTCTACCGGGCGAAACAATCGATCATAAAGGAGTTGAAACAGGATGAATAGCAAACTGCCCTGCCACATCGTAAGAGATCTTCTTCCGAACTATGCGGACGGCCTTCTTTCGCCCGAGAGCGAAGCGGAAGTCAAGGCGCATCTCGAAGAATGCGAAGCATGCCGTACTGTCTACAGACAGATGACGGAACCGGAGCCGGAACCGCAGATCAGCGAAGACGCCGCGGAAGTCGATTATCTGAAGAAATACAAGCGCAGAAGGAAGAGTATCCTGATCGCCGCCGTCGCTTTCGCCCTGCTGATCGCAGGAGCGGCCGCAATCAACGCAAAGATCCAGGCAGCGAAAGCGGATATCAGTTATGACGAGGCCTCCAAAACCATGGTGGTCTACGGGAAAGACGATACGGACATTCGGCTGCCGGAGACGATCCACGAGGCGACGGAACTCGACGCGCAGTTCGACACGTTCCATGTGCGGGTCAACCTGCCGATGCTCCGGACCGACGGACTGGACCTCGCCGAATATCTCCCCGCCTATCTCGGGGGGACGAACGAGAGCCTGAAATTCATCCGGAATTACCTGAATGAGAACTGTCCGGATATCGACATAACGGACAGGGCTTCGAAATACGTGGATCTGACCATCCTGCCCAACGGGAACTACGCGTGGTCGGAAGACGAAGAGAGGATCGCGCTCGACATCGGGGATTTCTACTGGCACCGCGAGGAACTGTATATCCTGGCTCTTCTCGGAGAGCGGAGCGTCGAGTGGAAACAGCTCGGCTATGCCTGGTATCTCGGGTCGTGCCTCGACCCGTACTTCGAGCAGCAGACGCCGACCTTTACGGACGCGATCGAGCACTATCCGTATTACGATGCGTTCGTGAAAGGCGGCGGGACGAAGGAAGAAAAGCCCGAAAACTACAGGATCCTGATGGACGCGGTCTCCTATGTATGCCTGACCGACGGCATGCACTGGGGCACGCCGTACGAAAGCTGGGCGCTCAGTTCCACGGGTTCGTACAGCGGTCCGAAGAAGACACTTGACCCGGGCAACGACATGAGCGTTCTCATGGCGGCTTCGTTCATCGGATATCTCTCCGATCAGTACGGATTCGATACCGTGAGCGGCTTCTGCTTCGGCGACGCGGAGTTCGAAGAAGCGTTCGGTACAGACTGGCAGACCGCGTACGGCAATTGGGCCGCGTGGATCGTGGAGAAGTACGGAGAATAGAGACGGTGGGATCGTTCCGGCTTCGCCTTCGGCTCGCCGTCACGTGAACCCACTGGGTTCGAATCCCTTCGATCTGTCCATCCATATCAAAAGGCACCCGCGAGGGGTGCCCTTTGATATTGGCGGAGACGGTGGGATCGTTCAGGCTTCGCCTCCAGCTCGCCTTCACGTGAACCCACTGGGTTCGAATCCCTTCGATCATTTCCTGCAAAAACAAACAGACCTCATGGAGAGGTCTGTTTGTTTTTTGGCGGAGACGGTGGGATTCGAACCCACGTGCCCTTTCGGGCAAACTGATTTCGAGTCAGCCCCGTTATGACCGCTTCGATACGTCTCCTTGTATGCCCTTCCCTAGACCGGCTGGCTGCCTTCGGGGATGACGAGCTTCAGCGCCCCGGGAAGGATCTCAAATTCCGTGTCCGTAAAGTCCAGCACTTCTCCGTCAACGGAGATGCGCACCGGCTCCAGGGCGCGGAGTTTGAACTTTTTGCAGTGGATATAGGTGATGTACTTGTCGGCGTCCCTGTCGGAAAGATGCGACCCCGCGCGATACTTTGCGAGCAGGATGGGCAGTTTAAGGCCCTTTACGGGGCGCACGACGCAGACGTCCATGTAACCGTCGTCCAGTTTTGCTTCGGGACAGCTCTTGAATCCGCCGCCGCAGAAGTGGCCGTTGGCGATGGCGGCGAGCATCAGTTCACTCTCCACCTCTTCGCCGTCCTCGATCGTGTATGCCATGCGGTAGGTCTTGCCCTTGCGCAGCACCTTGAACGCCGCTGCGAGATAGGCCGCCGTGCCCTTGAGCTTGTCGCTCTTCATGGCGGCAGCTTCGGCCACCACGTCGCAGTCCACGCCGATGTTGAACATGTTCAGCGCATATCCACCCTGCCATTTTAACACATCGATGGGCATAACTGAACCATGAATCGACTTTTCTATGGTCAAAAAATTCGCTTTTTCCGTAAAGTTGCGGACGAAGTCGTTGCCCGTCCCGCAGGGAATGATGGCAAGTTCGGCGTTATCGTGACCCACGATGCCGGTCAGCACGTTGTTGATGGTCCCGTCTCCGCCGCAGGCGTAAAACCGCACGCGTCCTTCGAACGCGCACTTCTGGCGGCAGTACAGGATGGTCTCCTGCTCGCTCATGGTCCTGTGGATCTCGTAGTCTTCCTCGAAACCGGTCAGAGCCTTATGGATGGCGGGAAGGATGTCCCGCAGGCCCGCGCCGTTGCCTGCCGCGGGATTAACGACAAATACGTGCTTCATTATTCGATGATCTCCTTGATGAGGATGGGCGTTTCGGGTCTCTCCGCGCTGAACGTGTATGCGGAAGCGGCTTCGGCAACACCGGCCGCCAGCTTTTCTTCGTCGTCGCTGTAGCAGACTGCGACGGGTTCGCCGGCTTTAACTGCGTCGCCGGTCTTTTTCAGAAGCAGGATGCCCGCGGACAGGTCGATGGCATCTTCCTTCGTCTTGCGTCCCGCACCGAGGTGCTGTGAAGCCAGGCCGATGCTGTCGGCCTTGATGCCCGCCACGTAACCGCTGCCGGACGCCTTGACTTCCGCCTTGTAAAGCGGCTGCTTAAAGACGCCGTAATCGTCGATGCAGGCGGCGTTTCCGCCCTGCATGGAGACGAATTTGCGCAGCACGTCCAGCGCTCTGCCGGAGGAAAGCGCCTCTTCTGCTTTCGCGCGTCCCTCTTCCGGAGAAGCGGCTTTCTGACCGCAGTAGATCATGTAGCCTGAGAGGGTCAGCGCGAGCTCGGTCATGTCCTTCGGGCCCTTGCCCTTCAGCGTGTCGATGGCCTCGATGACTTCCAGGCTGTTGCCGACGGCGTCGCCCAGGGGCTGGTCCATGTCGGTGATGACCGCGACGACCTTCTTACCCGCGTCGGTGCCGATGTCCACCATGAGGCGCCCGAGGTCTTCCGCCGCCTTTTGCGTCTTGTTGAAGCTCCCCTGGCCGCACTTGACATCCAGCACGATCGCGTCGGATCCGCTGGCGAGTTTCTTACTCATGATGGAAGATGCAATCAGGGAGATGTTGTTGACGGTGCCGGTGACGTCGCGCAGCGCGTAGAGTTTCTTATCCGCAGGCGCCACGTCGTGCGTCTGGCCGACGACGGACATGCCCGCCGTTTCCACGGTCTGCAGGAATTCCTCCGGGGTCAGCTGCACGCGGAAACCGGGGATGGATTCGAGCTTGTCGATCGTGCCGCCGGTAAAGCCGAGGCCGCGGCCGCTCATCTTGGCGATGGGCACGCCGCAGGCCGCCGCGATCGGCGCGACGATGAGCGTCGTCTTGTCGCCGACGCCGCCGGTGCTGTGCTTATCGACCTTGATGCCTTTGATCTCGTGCAGATCCATGGTCTGTCCGGAGTGCAGCATGGCATCCGTCAGGCAGAACGTCTCGCGGCGGTCCATGCCCTGGAAGCAGATGGCCATGAGCAGCGCCGAGATCTGGTAATCGGGGATGCTCCCGTCCGTGACCCCCGCGACAAAGCCGCGGATCTCCTCGTCCGTCAGGGCCTGTCCGCCCTTCTTCTTTTCGATGATGCTTACCATGTCGATCATTTCAGTATCTCCTTCAGGAACGACTTGCCGATGGCGGGTCTTTCTTCGATGCCCAGGTATTCGAGGACGGTGCAGGCGATATCCGCGAAGCTTTCGCGGGTGCCAAGGTCCACGCCTTCCTTTACGGGTTTGCCGAACACGAGCATGGGCACGTGTTCTCTCGTGTGGTCCGTACCGTGCGCAGTCGGGTCATTGCCGTGGTCCGCGGTGAAGATCATGATATCTTCGTCCTTCATGGCAGCCATCAGTTCGGGCACTCTGGCATCGAACTCCATGATGCAGTTGCCGTAACCCTGCACGTCTCTTCTGTGGCCGTATTTCGCGTCGAAATCCACGAGGTTGACGAACAGAAGGCCTTCGAAATCGGCTGCCATCGCCTGGAGCGTGCGGTCGACGCCGTCCATGTTGTCGTGCAGATGGATGCCCAGGTCCACGCCGTAGCGGTCGAAGATGTCGGAGATCTTACCGACGGAGGCGGATACCTGTCCCGCGTCCTGCACCATGTTCAGCAGCGTCCTCTCGGGCGGTTTGACGGAATAGTCCTTGCGGTCGGACGTGCGCTCGCGCTTGCCCTGTTCATTGGTCCTGTACGGCCGCGCGATGACCCGGCCGCAGGCCCAGTCGCCCGTGAGCATCTCTCTTGCCACTTCGCAGTAGTGATACAGGTCTTCGAGCGGCACGACGCCTACGTTGCAGGCGATCTGGAACACACTGTCCGCGGAGGTGTACACGATGGGTTTGCCGGTCGATTCGTGCTCTTCGCCGAGCTGTTCGATGATCTCCGTGCCGGAAGCCGGGTAATTGCCGATGACTTCGCGGCCGATGCGCTTCTGATATGCTTCGATGAACTCGTTCGGGAAGCCGTCCGGGTAGGTCTTGAACGGCACCTCGGTGTACAGGCCGGCGATCTCCCAGTGGCCGGTCGTCGTATCCTTGCCGGTGGACATCTCCGCCATACGGGCGAAGCTGGCCTTGGGAGCATCCGCCCTAGGCACTGCGGGGTTGATCCCTTCAATATTGCCGATGCCGAGGCCGATC
>JAFZRG010000185.1 GCA_017619985.1 Bacillota bacterium
GCGCTACTGCGCGCTGTCCATCGACCTGATCGCCCGCATCCTGGAAAAGTGCAGCAAGCTGATGATCTCGGATGTCGGCTGCGGCGCGCTGGCGGCAAAGGCGGGTCTGGAGTGCGCGTCCCTGAACGTGTTCGTGAACACGCGTACGCTGAAGGAAGACGAGGAAGCGCAGAAAATGGCCGCCGAAGCGAAGGACCTGCTGGAAGAGTACGGTCCCAAGGCGCAGGAAGTCGCAGACGAAGTTTTTGCCAGACTGATGGCATAGGAGAAAGGAAATGGCAGAAGTACTGAAAGGCATGCCGGTGGCAAAGGCCATCAGCGAAGAACTGAAAGCGAGAAGTGAAGCGCTGCAGGCGAAGGGCATCGTGCCCACGCTGGCGATCTTCCGGGTCGGCGAAAGGGACGACGACCTCAGTTATGAAAGAGGCGCCATGAAGCGCGCGGAACAGACCGGCGTCGCGGTCAAGAACGTCGTGCTGCCTGCGGACGTGGACAGCGAGACTTTCTTTAAAGCGCTCGACGGGCTCAATAAAGACGGCAGCGTGCACGGCATCCTGATGTTCCGGCCGCTTCCCAAGCAGCTGGACGGCGAGAAAGCCCGCCAGATGCTGGCGCCCGAAAAGGACGTGGACGGCTGCACGGACGGCTCCCTGGCCGGCGTGTTCGCGAACGCGAAAGTCGGCTTTCCGCCCTGCACGGCGCAGGCAGCCATGGAGATCCTGAAGTTCTACGGCATCGATCCGAAGGGCAAAAAAGCGGCGGTCATCGGCCGCAGCCTGGTCATCGGGCGCCCCGTTGCCATGATGCTGATGCACGCCAACGCGACGGTCACGATCTGCCACACCCGCACCGTGGATGTGCCCTCTGTCACGAAGGAGGCGGACATCGTCATCGCTGCCTCCGGCCAGATGGAGAGCGTCGGCGCGGAATACCTGAGCGAAGGCCAGACCGTCATCGACGTGGGCATCGGCTGGAACGAAGAGAAGGGCAAGCTGTGCGGCGACGTGAAGTTCGAAGAGGCGGAACCCATCGTTGCGGCGATCACGCCCGTTCCCGGCGGCGTCGGATCGGTCACGACGGCTGTCCTGTGCAAACACGTGATCGAAGCCGCGGAAAGGACCCTGTCATGAACTATTTCAAGACGTTTATCGGTGCGGTCCTCGCAGGCGTCGCCATCGGCCTCGGCGGCCTGGTATTCCTGTCGGTGGACAACAAGGTGATCGGTTCGCTGCTGTTCACGATCGGCCTGTTCACCGTGTGCACGATGGGACTTAACCTGTTCACCGGCAAGGTCTGCTACACGTTCCAGAACGATACGGCGTACAGGATCGGCCTGCCCGTCATCTGGCTGGGCAACCTGGTCGGCACCGGCCTCACTGCAGGCTGCGCCTGGATGACCCGCGTAGCGCCCGCTGTGTCCGAAAAGGCCATGGGCCTGTGCCAGACGAAACTGGGCGACAGCTTTGCCAGCCTGTTCTTCCTGGGCATCCTGTGCAATATCTTCATCTATATCGGCGTCGAAGGGTACAAAAACATCCCGCACGAATTCGGCAAATATCTGGCGCTGATCTTCGGCGTCATGGTCTTCATCCTCTGCGGCACGGAGCACTGCGTCGCGGACATGTTCTATTTCTGGATGGCAGGCGCCTGGAGCGGCCAGGCGGTCATGCGTCTGCTCGTGATCACGCTGGGCAACGCGGCCGGCGGCGTGTTTTTCCCGCTGCTGCGCGATCTGCAGAATAAGAAGGAGTGACCCATGCCAGCCCCCGATAAACAGACGCTGCGCAAGGCGCTGCGGAAAGAAAAGATCAAGGCGCGCGAGGCACTGACCCCGGAAGAACGCACGGAAAAGTCCCGCGCGATCTGCGCCAATATCCTACAGACGCCCGAATACGCGAAGGCGAAGATCGTCATGATCTACAAGTTCGTGAAGGGCGAGGTGCAGCTGAAAGCGCTGGAGGAAGTGAACGAGGCGCTGCCGAAAGCGGAACGCAAGACGTTCGTGTACCCCTTGTGCATCGAGGATCGCGGCATGCTGGCCATCGCGCCGGACAGCAGCGATACCGGCACGGATTCCTGGAAGAGAGGCGCGTTCGGCATCCCCGAGCCGGTCCCCGAAAAGGGCAGGGCGGTCGCACCGGAGGATATCGATCTCGTGATTAGCCCCTGCAGTTCGTTCGACGAAACGTTCATGCGGCTGGGCATGGGCGGCGGATACTACGACCGCTTCCTGCCGAAGTGCGCGAAGGCAGACGTGATGCTCGTCGCGTACGAATGCCAGCGCGCGGAGAAGATCCCCGCGGAAGACTGGGACGTGCCCGTGCCCTGCATCGTGACGGAAAACGGCATATTGAGGAAAGATTAGAAACGGCCCGGCGGTCCGGTGAGACTGCCGGGTCTTTTTATGGTATAATTATATGGTTAAAGCAAGTTATCACCCGTAGTTCTTAAAAGAGGGATCATTATGAATAAGCAGATCACAGAAAGCATCACTTACGTCGGCTGCAACGACCACGACATCGACCTGTTCGAGGGTCACTTCGACGTGCCTCTGGGCATGGCGTACAATTCCTACGTCATCCGCGACGAAAAGGTCGCGGTCATGGACACCATGGACCGGAACAAGACGGAAGAATGGCTCACGAACGTGGCCGCGAACATCAAGTGCGCCGCGCCGGACTACCTGATCGTCCAGCACATGGAGCCCGACCACTCCGCGTCCATCGAAGCCTTCCTGAAGGAGTATCCGGATACGACGGTCGTCGGCAATGCCAAGACCTTCAAGATGATCAGCCAGTTCTTCCCGGGCATGGACATCCCCAACAAGCTGGAAGTCAAGAACGGCGACAAACTGAGCCTCGGCAAGCACGAACTCACCTTCATCTTCGCGCCCATGGTGCACTGGCCGGAGGTCATGATGACCTACGACGCATACGATAAAGTCCTGTTCTCCGCGGACGGCTTCGGCAAGTTCGGCGCCAACGACGTGGAGGATCCCGAAGGCTGGGCCTGCGAAGCCAGACGTTACTATTTCGGCATCGTCGGCAAGTACGGCGCGCAGGTGCAGGCGGTCCTGAAGAAGGCTGCGGCCCTGGATATTCAGATCATTGCTCCGCTGCACGGCCCGGTGCTCGACGAGGACCTCGGCTACTACATCAATCTGTACGATACCTGGAGCAGCTATCTGCCCGAATCCGACGGCGTGGCCATCATGTACACCTCCGTGTACGGTCACACGAAGATCGCAGCCGAGATGCTGGCGGAAGAACTCGAGAAGCGCGGCGTGCCCAAGGTGGCCATCGCCGACCTCGCCAGAGACGACATGTACGAATGCGTCGAGGACGCGTTCCGCTACGACAAACTGGTGCTCGCCACGACCACCTATAACGCAGAGATCTTCCCCTACATGCGCGAATTCATCAGCATGCTCGTGGAGAGAGGGTATCAGAAGCGCACGATCGGCTTCATCGAGAACGGTTCCTGGGCGCCCACGGCCATGAAGGTCATGAAGGGCAAGCTGGAAGGCCTGAAGGACATCACGTTCACGAAGAACAACGTCACGATCCTGTCCGCGCTCAACGACGAGAGCACCGCCCAGCTGATGGCGCTGGCCGACGAGCTGGCGGAAGGCTATCAGAAGGTCGTCGTCGAAGAAGAAAAGAAGATCGACCCGACCGCGCTCTACAAGATCGGTTACGGCCTGTACGTGGTCACCGCGGCGGACGGCGGCAAACAGAACGGCCAGATCGCGAATACGGTGTCCCAGGTCGCGAGCAATCCGAACCGCATCGCGGTCAACCTGAACAAGGCGAATTACACCGCCGAGATGGTGCGCAAGACCGGCGTGATGAACGTCTGCACGCTGAACGAGCAGGCGCCGTTCCAGGAATTCCAGCACTTCGGCTTCCAGTCCGGCCGCAACGTCGACAAGTTCGCAGGCTATGAGCACTATGACATCGCCTCCAACGGCGTGGCGTTCCTGACGAAGTACTGCAACTCCTATATCTCCCTGAAGGTGTTCGATACGGTCGATATGGGGTCCCACTGGATGTTCCTGTGCGACATCACCGAATCCGTGGTGCTGAACAACGTCGAGACCATGACGTACTCCTTCTATCAGAAGAACGTCAAGCCCAGACCGCAGGAAGAGAAGAAGGGCTGGGTCTGCGACATCTGCGGCTACGTCTATGAGGGCGAGGAACTGCCCGAAGACTTCATCTGCCCGCTGTGCAAGCATCCCGCGAGCGATTTCTCGAAGCTGTAGGAGCAAGAGGGGACAGATCATGAAACATATCAGGGCTGCAATCTGCATACTCGTTATCATCGCGCTGCTGTCTGCCTGCAGCGGTGCTAAGTTCTCCATGACGACGACGGGTCAGAAGTCGACAGTCAAGGTGAACGAAGCGGAAGACGGAGATTTTATCGAGACAGAGTATACGTCCGTCGGAAAAAACCGCATCGCAGTGATCGAGGCTGACCTGGATAAGGGTCAGCTGCAGATCGATTTCGTTGAGGTCACGGTCTTCGCGCACGTGGACCAGCCTGCGGACGTGATCGAGGGCGACATCGCCGTCAGCGTTACGGTGGGATCCGATGATAAAGAACAAATCGACCTTCCGCAGGGCGATTACGTGATCCGGATCACCGCGGTCGGAACGACGACCGGCGAGGCGAAGATCGAGATCGAGAAGAAGGAATAGCCGTGAACAAAGATATATTGCAAAAAACGACGGAACTCCGCCACGAACTGCACATGCATCCGGAACTTTCCTGCCAGGAGGTCTGGACGAAGCAGCGCCTGATGGATTTTCTGAAAGACAATACGAAGCTGGAACTGGTCGACAAGGGCAAGTGGTTCTATGCCTGCTACCGCGGCGCGGACGGGCGTGACCCGCTTCCGACCGGTTTCCGTGCGGACTTCGACGCGCTGCCCATGGAGGACGAGATCGACGCGCCTTGGCGGAGCCGGATCCCCGGCTGCGGCCACAAGTGCGGTCACGACGGGCATTCTGCGACGCTGTGTGCGCTGGCGATGCGTCTGGAGGAGGAAAAGCCTGCCCGCGACGTCTATCTGGTGTTCCAGCACGCGGAGGAGACGGGGCAGGGCGCCTGCGAATGCGGCGACTTTGTGAAGGAGACAGGCATCAAAGAGATCTACTCCTGCCACAATTTCCGCGGCCTGCCGTTCGGCACCGTGGTGACCCGCCTCGAAGGCTGCAACTGCGCGTCCATGGGCATGAGCATCACGATGACCGGCAGCCCGACCCACGCCAGCCTGCCCGAAAACGGAAGGAATCCGTCCCTGGCCATCTGCGATACTGCGCAGGAGATCATGAAGATCGCGGACCAGAGCCGCTTCGATACGCTCGTGATGGCGACGATCTGCGAGATCGCCGTGGGCGAACACGCCTTCGGCATCGCGGCGTCGAAGGGGACGATAGGGGTCACGCTGCGGGCGGAACAGGACAAGGATATGTACCAGATCCGCGACGAGATCGAGATGTATGCGGCGAAGC
>JAFZRG010000186.1 GCA_017619985.1 Bacillota bacterium
AGAAGGACCGCCGCGAGGCGCAGAAGCTGATGCGCCTGATCCACGAAAACGACTTCGCCCGCGACGTGGCCGTCTGGTACGACGAGTTCCTGACCCCGGGCGAGGACTTCAACGACCTCATCGCGCAGGCGCTGGAAAAGAGCTCGCTGTTCGTTCTCGCGGTCACGCCGAACGTGGTCAACGAGATCAACTATATCATGAACATCGAATACCCCATGGCGGTGGAGCGCGGCAAGCCCGTGGCACCTGTTGAGATGGTGCCGACCGACGCGCAGGAACTGCAGCGGCTCTATCAGGGCATTCCGCAGGCGGTGCCTTCGAACGACGCGGCGGGGCTGGCGAATCTCCTGAAAGACAAGCTGTCCGCCGTTGCACTGAGCGGGTCAGCGGACCCGCGCCATCTCTTCTTCATCGGTCTCGCATATCTGTCCGGGATCGACGTGGAGAAGGATGCGGACCGCGCTGTGACCCTCCTCAAGTCTGCCGCGGACGCGGGCCTGGACGAAGCCCTGGAGAAACTGACGGACATGTATTATTACGGCGACGGCGTGCCGCAGGATTACGAAGAGGCGCTGCGCTGGCAGGGGAAACTGGGCGACAAGTACGGGCAGATCGCGGACGCGAGCCGTCAGGACGCGGACCTGGCCGTCCTGATCCGGCACAGGATGCGTTACGGCGATCTGGCGCTCGGCGCGAAGATGTTCGAGCAGGCGCGGTCCACGTACGAAACGGTCTACGAAGCTTCGAAGATGCTGGCGTTCGGTTCGGCCAGCAAAAGCGCGTTCGGCAGGCTGTTCGGGGCGGCGAAGAAACTGACCGGCAGGAACGAGTTCTTCTCCGACGCGGTCTACGATATGACGGTCTGCTGCCGCAGCCTGATGGACATCTACGGCGGCATGGGCTTCGTGGAAAAGGCCTCCGAATGGGGCGCGAAAGGCGCGAACCTCGGCAGCACGGCGGCGGACGTCCTCGATGACCCGCGCATCAGCGGCGAGCTGATGAGACTGTACGGCCGCATGGGCTCGCTCTGCCTGGACAGCGGCAGCATCACAGGCGCGGAGCAGTGGTTCGCGCAGGAGGACAGTTTAGTCCCCGACGGGGCGGAACCCTCCGCCCGCCTGGCCGGCATCCGCGTGCACCGGCACTACAGCCGCCTGGAAGAAGCGAAGGGGAACGTGCAGCAGGCCGCCGAATACGACTGGACCGCCTGCAAGCGCTGCTATTCCCTCTATGAAGAATACAAGGATCCGAGCTATCTGGAACTGCTGCTCGACCTGCTGTTTGAGACGAGCACGCTGCGCGAGAAGACGGGCGACCTGAAGGAAGCAGCCGCCTGTCTGGACGACGCTATGGAACAGATCCAAACGGCGCAGGAGAACGGCCGGCAGATGGCCCTGGACCGCTACGAGAGCCTCGTGTATTTCCACAGGGGCAGCGTGCTGATGGGCTGGGGCGAAGATACCGCCGTCGAACAGATGCAGAACGGCCTGCCGTATATGGAAAAAGCGGCGGAAGAAGCTGTCGACGCGGACAGCACGCGCGACGTGGTCTATGCTTTCCTGAAGCTCGGCGACGGCCTGTTCGCGCAGGAAAACTACGAAAAGGCGGCGGCGCGCTACGAAAAAGCCGGCACGTTCATCACGGATACCGTTGCGTTCACGCGGTCGGTGCGCGACACCCGTATCGCTGCAGAGGTCTACGAAAAGCTCTTCGACGTATATTGCAAGCTCGGCTATGGCATGGTGGCGAAGAAGTGGTACGACCAGGCGCTGTTCACGAGGGAAGCGGCCGCGCAGAGCACGAAGGCCGCGGCGGATACCAAGGCGCTCGAGGCGCTGAAAGAGCACAAGGCCATTATGAAGGGCGTCTACCGCGCGCCGAAAGGCGTGGACTGCCTGATCGACGTGCTGCTCCGCACGGACGGCGAGGTCGAAAGCGACTTCGGCCAAGACTGGCGGCAGGAGATGGAAAAGCAGCTGTCGAGAGTCATGAAAGAGTTCCACAAGACCCACCCGAACTTCGCAGGACGCTTCGCCGTACAGGAACTTGGCGCGACGTTAGCAGGCGAATTCAAAGGTGACGTCTATACCCTGTGCGGCAAGGCGACGCAGGCCATCCTCAAGGAATACAAGCCTTTCCTGCAATACGACGAAGGCGCGAACTTCATCGCCGCGTACTGCGGCTATACCGAACTGAAGAAGTCCCGCATGGTGATCGGCGGCAAGGACCAGGCCCTGAAGGACTTCGGCTCCTTCTTCGAGAACATCCCCATGCTCTACTATCCGCTGGACCGGGTCGGACACCCGGATCTCTGGCGTCTCGTCTATCATTATCTCTCCTCGGACGGCGCGGTGAAGCTGCATTAACCTATTGACACTACGGGTAAATAGGTATATAATCGCAGGGCAAGAAAACCCGAAGTCATCAAGGAGGAAACCACATGACGATATACGCAGACAACGCGGCAACGACGAGGATGAGCCAGACCGCCATCAACGCCATGCTCCCCTACATGGGCGAGATCTACGGCAACCCGTCCAGCCTGCATACCATAGGCCAGAAGGCGAACGAGGCGCTCACCGAAGCGCGCGAGAGAGTCGCGAAGTGCTTCAACTGCGAGCCCCGCGAGATCCTGTTCACGTCCGGCGGCAGTGAGGCCGACAACCAGGCCATCGTATCGGCCGCCCGCATCGGCGAGAAGAAGGGCAAGAAGCACATCATCTCGACGAAGTTCGAGCACCATGCGGTGCTGCACACGCTGGCGAAACTCGAAAAGGAAGGCTTCGAGGTCACGCTTCTCGACGTCCACGAAAACGGCATCGTGACCCCGGAAGAAGTCGCGGCGGCCATCCGTCCCGACACCTGCCTGGTCACGATCATGTACGCGAACAACGAGATCGGCTCCATCCAGCCCATTCCCGAGATCGGCGCGGTCTGCCGCGAGAAGGGCGTGCTGTTCCACACGGACGCTGTCCAGGCGGCGGGTCATCTGCACATCGACGTGCAGGCGCAGAACATCGATATGCTGTCCCTGTCCGCGCACAAGTTCCACGGCCCGAAGGGCACAGGCGTGCTGTACGCGAAGAAGACCATCCCTCTGACGAACATCATCGAAGGCGGCGCCCAGGAGAGAGGCAAGCGCGGCGGTACCGAGAACATCCCCGGCATCATGGCCTGCGCGGCAGCGCTCGAGGAAGCCTGCGCGAACATCGACAAGAACGCGGCGCATCTGATCCCGCTGCGCGATAAGCTCATCGCGGGCCTGGAAGAGATCCCGCACTCCATCCTGAACGGTGACCGCGTCCACAGACTGCCCAGCAACGTCAACTTCTGCTTCGAAGCGATCGAGGGCGAGAGCCTGCTGCTCCTGCTGGACGACAAGGGCATCTGCGCTTCGTCCGGTTCCGCGTGCACGTCCGGGTCGCTCGACCCCAGCCACGTGCTGCTGGCCATCGGCCGCATCCACGACGTAGCGCACGGCAGCCTGCGTCTGTCCCTTGGCGAAGACATCACAGAGGAACAGGTCGACTACATGATCCAGGCGGTCAAGGACGTCGTCAGTTACCTGCGCAGCATGTCGCCCGTCTGGCGCGACCTGCAGGAAGGCAAGAGAGAATACGTGCTCAAGTAGGAGGATAGAATATGGCACTCTATAGCGATAAAGTAATGGACCACTTCCGCAACCCGAGAAACGTAGGCATCATCGAAGATGCCAACGGCATCGGCGAAGTGGGCAACACCATGTGCGGCGACATCATGAAGATCTACCTGAAGGTGAACGACGACGAGATCATCGAGGACGTCAAGTTCGAGACTTTCGGCTGCGGATCCGCGATCGCGTCCAGTTCCATGGCGACCGAGATGATCAAGGGCAAGCCCGTCTCCGAGGCGCTGGAACTGACGAACAAG
>JAFZRG010000187.1 GCA_017619985.1 Bacillota bacterium
AAATCCGCTTCGCGCGCTTCTCCGGGGCCGTTGACCGCGCAGCCCATGACTGCGACTTTGATAAACCTTCCTTCGGCAGCCAGCTTTTCAGACAGCGGCTGAAGGGCTCTTTCGATGTTTTCCGCGATGGCGGGCAGATCGACCTGGGTGCGTCCGCAGGTCGGACAGGAGATGAAGTCTATCCCCGCCCTGCGTTTGCCGCATGCGGTCAGCAGATCCTTAGCCAGAAGAACTTCTCTCACAGGGTCCCCCGTCAGGGAGATGCGCATGGTATCGCCGATGCCGTCGAGCAGCAGCGCGCCGAGCGCCGCGGTGCTCTTGAGCTCCGCCATGCGTCCTACACCGGATTCCGTCAGACCGATGTGCAGCGGTCTGTCGCTCTGTTCGCGGAACAGTTTGTGCGCTTCGTGGTTCATCGCGACGTCTGAAGACTTCAGAGATACGACGATGTCCTCGAACCCGAAGCTCTGCGCGTAGGCAACGGCTTTCAGGGCGCTTTCGCACAGTCCCTGCGCCGTGACCCCGCCGTACTTCTCCAGGACCTCTTTTTCGAGCGACCCGGAATTGACGCCGATGCGCACCGGGATGCCGCATGCCTTCGCTTTTTCCAGCACGGCCGCCACGCGGTCTTCCGAACCGATGTTGCCCGGATTGATGCGGATCTTGTCCGCGCCGTTCTCCATCGCAGCCAGCGCCAGCCTGTAGTCGAAGTGGATATCCGCCACGACGGGGATGGGGCTGCCTGCCTTGATCTTCGCGAAAGCCTTCGCGGCTTCCATATCCGGCACGGCGCAGCGGATGATCTGACAGCCTGCGTCCGCAAGCTTTTTGATCTGTTCCAGCGTTTTGTTCGCGTCCCGCGTATCCGTGTTCGTCATGGACTGGATGCTGACAGGCGCGCCGCCTCCGATGGGAACGCTGCCGCAATAGACCTGTTTTGTCTGTTTCATGCGCGTCCTCCTACAGAATGAAGCGGTTCACGTCCCTAAACACCAGGAACGCCATGAGCGCAAGCAGCAGGATCATGCCGATCGCGTGCGTGATACCTTCGGCCTTGTCGCCGATCTTATCGCGCGTGATGAGCCGGATGAACACGAACAGGATGCGTCCGCCGTCCAGCGCGGGCAGCGGCAGCAGGTTGACCATGCCCAGGTTGAGCGAGATGACCGCCATGAGATAGATGACGTTCGTGATGCCGAATTTCGCCTGCTCTCCTATCATGGACACGATGCCAACGACGCCGACGACGTCGTCCCCGCTCGCTTTGCCGGTGAACAGCTGGACGAAGAACTGCCCCATGGCGCGCATGGTGGCTCTCGTCGTGCTGAAGGACTGCGAGACGGCAAGCAGCGGCGAATGCACGAGCCTGCACGTGATGCCCATCAGCCAGCGTCCTTCGGATTCGACCGCGGACATCGTGTAATCGTACGTCTGTCCGTTCCGTTCGACCGTAAAGGTCATGGGCTTTCCTTCACTGGCGTCAATCGCGTCTACGACTGCCATCCAGTCGTCGTAAGGTTCTCCGTCGATCGCGACGATCTTATCTCCCGCCTGGATGCCGGCCTGCTGAGCGGGGAAACCGTCGGAAACGCCCGCCAGCGTCGTGGAATAGGCGCCGGAATACCAGAAGATGAGCGTCAGCAGGACGATGCAGAGCACGAAGTTCATAAAAGCGCCTGCGGCAAGGATGATGACCTTGGCCCACCAGGGCTTTTTCCCGAAGGATCTGTCATCCTCGGAATCTCCGTCCTCGCCTTCGATCTTGCAGTATCCGCCGATGGGCAGCGCGCGGAGCGAATACTCCGTTTCTCCCTTCGTCTTCTGCCACAGCAGCGGTCCCATGCCGATCGAGAATTCGTTGACCCTTACGCCGAGCAGCTTCGCCGACGCGTAGTGCCCGAATTCATGGCTCGCAACGAGCAGACAGAATAATAATATTGCTGCGATTATCGCGATCACATTCATCGAATTGCCCCCGAAACGATCTCTCTTGCTTCCCTTTCCACCTCGAAGATATCCTCCACACGTCGGATCTCCGCCGGTCTGTGCGCATCCATCGCCTTTTCGACCAGTTCCGCGATCTCGTAAAAACGGATCCGGTCCGCGAGGAAAGCCGCTACGGCTTCTTCGTTCGCCGCATTCAGGACGATGGGATAGCTCTTCCCCTCTTCTATGGCCCGGTATGCCAGCGCCAGGCACTTGAAAGCGTTCAGATCCGGCTTCTCAAAGTGCAGCGACCCGATGGAAAACAGGTCGAGAGGCTGCACACTGCCGCCTTCCATAACACTATCTTCTGTCAACTCCAACCGTTCCGGCCACGAAAGCGCGTATGCGATGGGAACGCGCATGTCCGGATTGCCCATCTGGCCCAATACGGAACCGTCCATGAACTCGACGGCCGAGTGCAGGATGCTCTCCGGATGCACATGTACGTCGATCCGCGAAGCCGGTACGTCGAACAGCCAGCACGCTTCGATGATCTCAAGCCCCTTATTCATCATCGTCGCGGAATCGACCGTGATCTTGGCGCCCATGGTCCAGCGCGGGTGCTTCAGGGCCTGTTCCTTCGTCACGCCGCGCATCTGCTCCGCCGTGAACCCGCGGAACGGACCACCGGACGCGGTCAGCAGGATGCGGCGGATCCGGTTGTCCGCCCTGCCCTGCAGGCACTGGAATATGGCGGAATGCTCGCTGTCGACGGGCAGGAAGTTGACCCCCGTCTTCTTCACGGCATCCATGATCAGGCTGCCGCCCGCTACGAGCGTCTCTTTGTTGGCGAAGGCGATATCCTTGCCGGCCAGCACAGCTTCGTACGTGGGACGGATGCCCATCATGCCAAGAAGCGAATTGACGACGAGTTCCGCACCGGAAGAGACAGCCGCTTCGAGGATCCCTTCGGGCCCGTACAGAAACCGGATGCCCGGGAACTCCGCGGCGAGTCTTTCCGCGTCCTCTTTTTCCGCACATACAGCAAGAGCAGGCTTAAATTCCTTAAGCTGCTCCCTGAAAACACCGATATTTTTGCTGCAGGTAAGAGAACTCACCGAGAATGACGAACGGTGAGCCCGCACGACGTCCAGCGACTGCCGGCCTATGGAACCTGTGGAGCCCAATACGGCGATGTGTTTCATATATCTTATGCAGGTACGTTACCTGTTGATGAACAGAACGATGTAGTAATAGATGAACGGCGCGGTCAGCACGACGGAATCGAAACGGTCCAGGATGCCGCCATGACCCGGGATGAGATTCCCGTAGTCCTTGATTCCCATCTTGCGCTTGAACGAGCTGGCGATCAGATCTCCGCACTGGGCGAAGATCGAGCCGATCAGGCCCATGACCACGCACCCCGCGATGTGCTGCGGGCAGACCAGCTGTCCGAACACCGCGCTGATGACGATGCTGCCTATGATGCCGCCGACCGAACCTTCGACCGTCTTCTTCGGGCTGATCTCCGGGCAGAGTTTGTGCTTGCCGAACAGCATGCCCGCGAAATACGCGAAGATATCCGTGCAGAACGCCGTGATGAACACGAGCCATATCATGTTGGAATTCTCCGGCAGCTGGCTGATCAGCGCCACGTGGACGAAGAAGAACGGCAGATAGATGACGCCGATGATGGTCACGAGGCTGTCCACGATATCGTGCGTCTTCAGGAACAGGCTGAGCGCCAGCCCGACCGCCGTCGTCACGAAGACCCACAGCAGCAGACCTTCCGACAGCTTGCCCGTATCCGCGTCCGAGAACAGGAACACGAAGATCACGACCAGGAGCATCGCGGCGAAGATGTACCCCGCGATGCGCATCGGATGGATGTTCATGTGCTCGAATCCCTTATAGAACTCGTACATGGCGATGAAGCTGATCACGGCGACCGCGCAGAACAGCGGGATGCCGCCCAGCAGCACCAGGATCAGCAGAGGCAGCATGATGAGAGACGATATGATCCTTGTCTTCATGACTTGATGCCTCCGTACCTTCTGTCTCTGCCGTTATAGGCCTCGATGGCCTCTTTCAGCCTGTCCGGCGTAAAGTCCGGCCAGTATGTATCCGTAACGTAGATCTCGCTGTACGCGCTCTGCCACGTCAGGAAATTCGAAAGCCGCAGCTCCCCGCCCGTGCGGATGATCAGGTCCGGATCGGGCATATCCGCAGTGTACATCTGCGAAGCGAACAGCGCCTCGTCGATGCTATCCGGGTCAAGCGTACCCTCCGCGGCCTGCTTCGCCAGTTCCTTCGCGGCGCGGACGATCTCGGCCCTGCCGCCGTAGTTGATGGCAATATTAAACACCAGACCCGTGTTCTCCGCGGTATCGCCCACGGCCTTCAGTACGGACTTTTTCGCATCCGAAGGCAAAGGTTCGATATTGCCGAGCAGGCGGATCTGCACGTTCTTTTCCTGCAGTTCCTTCAGTTCCTTGGCAACGTAGCGCACGAGCAGCTTGAAGATGCCGGAGACTTCCTCCGCCGGTCTCTTCCAGTTCTCCGTGGAGAACGCGTAGACCGTCAGATAGGAAACGCCCAAGTCGGAACAGCACTCCACGATATCGTGCAGCACCTCCATGCCTGCCTGGTGGCCCTTCAGGCGCACCATGCCCTTCTCCTTCGCCCAGCGGCCGTTGCCGTCCATAATGATGGCGATGTGCGAGGGAACGTTCATCAGATCTCCATCAGTTCCTTTTCTTTGGCTGCGACGATCTTGTCGATCTCCTTCATGCATTTTTCGGTCATCTTCTGGACTTCTTCCTGCTCGTCCTTCACGTCGTCTTCCGTGAGTTCGCCGGCCTTCTCCAGCTTCTTGATGGAGTCGTTGGCGTCTCTGCGGCTGTTGCGGACCGCGACCTTGCTGTCTTCGCCCATCTTCTTGATGACCTTCGTCAGTTCTTTTCTGCGTTCCTCGGTGACCACGGGGATCACGAGGCGGATATTGCGTCCGTCGTTGCTCGGATTGATGCCCAGATTGGACGTCATGATGGCCTTTTCGATCGCCTTGATGCTGGACGGATCGAACGGGGTGATCATCAGCGTTCTGGGATCGGGAACGGAGATGTTGGACAGGTTCTTGACCGGCGTCTGGGTCCCGTAATAATCGACGGTGATCTGATCCAGCAGCGCGGCGTTCGCTCTGCCCGCTCTGACGGTGTTCAGGTCCTGTTTGAGGACGCTGATGGTTTTATCCATATGCTCCTGATATGTTTCTGTCGTAATGCTCATAGTTTCCTCCTATTCGATGATCGTACCGATCTCTTCTCCCGTGACCGCCCTGAAGATGCCGTTTTCCTCGGCCAGGCCGAACACGTGGATCATGATCTTGTTGTCTCTGCAAAGACTGGCTGCAGTGGAATCCATGACCTGCAGATTGTCCTCCAGCACCTGCTGGTGGGTCAGATGCGTATAGCGTTTCGCGTTGGGGTTCTTCTCGGGGTCGCTGTCGTAGACCGCATCGACCTTCTTTGCAAGAAGGATGACTTCCGCGTCCATCTCTGCCGCCCGCAGCGCCGCCGTGGTGTCGGTCGAGAAGAACGGGCTCCCGATGCCTGCCGCGAAGATGACGACCCAGCCGTTTTCCAGCTCGCTCAGCGCTCTGCGGCG
>JAFZRG010000188.1 GCA_017619985.1 Bacillota bacterium
CGCCTTCAGGGCAGGTCTGTTTTCGGGATCGGCCACGCACAGGGCGCGGGAGATGCCGTGGCGCAGGGCGCCGCTCTGACCGGTGGTGCCGCCGCCGTAAACGGTAGCGATCACGTCGAACTTATCTTCGGCGGAGACGAGCTGCAGGGGTCTTCTGACCTCTCTCTTCAGCAGTTCCATGCCGAAATAGTCGTCCAGGGACTTCTTGTTGATGGTGATGTTGCCATTGCCGGGGACGAGTCTTACTCTGGCGACGGAAGACTTTCTTCTGCCGGTTGCGCTATACTGCATTTTTGCCATTGTCTACTCCTCCCTTCCTTAGAATTCCCAGACTTCAGGCTTCTGAGCTGCGTGCTTGTGCTCGGGGCCTGCATAGACCTTCAGCTTCTTGTACATCTGACGGCCGAGGGGTCCCTTGGGCATCATGCCCTTGACTGCATGGCGGATGATCTCTTCCGGATCCTTGGCCTGCAGCTTTTCGAAGGTGATCTCACGGAGTCCGCCGGGATAACCGGTGTGATGCTTGTAGATCTTTTCCTTTGCCTTCTTACCGGTCACTTCGATCTTTTCCGCGTTGATGACGATGACGTAATCGCCGCAGTCGAGGAACGGGGTGTAAGTCGGCTTTTTCTTGCCTCTGAGGATGGAAGCGGCTTCGGATGCCAGGTGACCGAGGGTCTTACCTTCCGCATCCAGCACGTACCACTTTCTTTCGATCTCAGAAGGCTTTGCGATGTAACTGGACATATCAAATACCTCCTTGTCTACTCATATGCGGGGCGTGACCCGCATAGATTTCGACGCCTACTCTGATGGTCGCAACCCATCGGTTTCGGCACTACTACGAATAGTTCGGCCTAGGGCCTCTGGGGCCTGTGCCTTTGTCACGCCCAAATAGTTTATACGCCCGGAGTGCTTGTGTCAAGCGTCCGGGCGCAGAAATTCAACATTTTTGGCGTTTTTTGCTCTATGCTTCGTATAACGGGTAGCCTGCGCTCTCCAGACGGATGAGCAGCTGTTCGATGTGCGCGGCGTCGCGCGTCTCCAGCACCATGCTGACGACGCAGGCCGACACGTCCGAATCCTTATCTTCGCGATCGTGGCTGACGGACAGCACGTTGGCGCCTGTCGAGGACACGATCTGCAGCAGCTTGATGAGGCTGCCGGGCTTGTCCGCGATCTTCGTCTCGATCTCGAGGATGCGGCCGCTCTTGGAAAGGCCGCGCGTGATGATGCGCGACAGTGTCGTCACGTCCACGTTGCCGCCGGACACGACGCACACGGTCTTCTTCATCGGGTCGACGTGGCCGAACAGGCAGGCCGCGACGGTCGTCGCGCCGGCGCCTTCCGCGATGGTCTTCTGGTTTTCGAGCAGCGACAGGATAGCCGCGGCGATCTCGTCCTCTTCGACGGTCACGACCTCGTCCACATACTTGCTGACCGCTTCGAACGTCAGCTCGCCCGGGGTGAGCACGTGGATGCCGTCCGCGATGGTGGCGCCGTCGGGAACGGTCACGATATGACCCGCCTCCAGCGAAGCCTTCATCGATGCGACGCTCGCCGCCTGCACGCCTACGATGCGGCACGCCGGCTTGATGCTCTTGACGGCTGTCGCGATGCCGGAGATCAGGCCGCCGCCCCCGATGGGGACGACGATCTGCTCGACGTCTGGCAACTGCGAGAGGATCTCGAGGCCGATCGTGCCCTGCCCCGCCATGACGGCTTCGTCGTTGAACGGGTGGGCAAACGTGTAGCCCTTCTCTTCACTCAGGCGCTGCGCCTCTTTGGCCGCGTCGTCGTAGACGCCGGGCACGAGCACGACTTCCGCGCCGTAGCCGCGGGTATTCTCGACCTTGCTGATCGGCGCGCCTTCCGGCATGCAGATGACGGACTTGATGTCCTGCATCGAGGCCGACAGCGCGATGCCCTGGGCGTGGTTGCCGGCGGAACACGCGATGACGCCGCGGGAAGCCTCCTCGGGCGTCAGGCTGCGGATCTTGTTGTACGCCCCGCGGATCTTGAAGGCGCCTGTCAGCTGCAG
This sequence comes from Bacillota bacterium, assembly GCA_017619985.1. Lineage (GTDB taxonomy): Bacteria > Bacillota > Clostridia > Peptostreptococcales > Anaerovoracaceae > RUG11894. The sequence goes on from JAFZRG010000188.1 coordinate 2,042, forward strand.
GTTCTCCGACTTGATCCAGACGTTCGCGCCGATCTTCGGCGCCGGGGTGAGCGGGGTCACGCGGACGATGCCCGCGAGGGCTGTCTGCGCCTGCTGTATCGCTTCGAGTGTAAGCATGGTTCCCTCTTATTCGTTCTTCAATCCTTCGAGTACGGACATGTTCATGGCGCGCTGCGCCGGGCTGTAGCCCGAGATGACGCCGATGAACGTGGCGAAGGCAAGCGCTGCAAGGGTCAGCCACCAGGGGATGACCGAGACTTTGCTGCCCATGCCGCCGATCGCGCCGGCGATGGTGCCGGCCAGGAAGTGGTTCATGACGTAGGAGATGCCGTAACTGAGAAGGATGCCGATGACACCGCCGCCGAAGCCTATCATGCCGGCCTCGAGCAGGAACATCTTGCGGATGTCCTTCAGGCTGGCGCCGATGACCTTCATGACGGAGATCTCGCGCGTGCGCTCATATACGGACATGATCATGGTATTGGCGATGCCGATGGCCGCGACCAGCAGCGAAATGCCGCCGATGCCGCCGAGCACTGCTTCGATCAGACCCATGGTCTTCTGGAGTTCCTTGAGCATATCGTTCAGGGAATAGGTGGAGAAGCCGTAGTCGTCGCGGATCGTCTGGCTGACCGATTCGACCTTGTTCAGATCTTCCACGTAGACCAGCACCTGATCGTACGTCTTTTGCCCGGAACCGGCAGAAGCTCTGCCGCCGTTCTGCGCCTTGTCCCATTCCTCCTTCAGCTTCTGCACGAAATCGATCGTGGAATAGACGTTATAGGCGTATTCGTCGTCTTCGTTGGCCAGGAGGCCTACGCCCTGGGCTTCCAACTCCAGAAGCTGCGTTTCTCCCATGTCCTGGCCCTGCTGGTTCGTGCCGTAGTTCCAGTCGTTCGTCAGGATGAACTTCTGGAGCACGTCGACCGTCGGTTCCATGCTGCCCCAGCTGCCGTATTCCTGCTTGCGCGGGTCGTAGAACGACGCCGCGACGGCTTTGCCGAACAGCAGCGGCGCTTTATCGGAGCTGTTGAGCATGCGGCCTTTTTCGATCTCCAGACCCAGACGCTCCAGCATCTCGGGTTTCATGCCGATAATGCCGGTATCTGCCTTTTTGTGGTCGCCGTACAATACCGCGTACTGGCTGATCTGCGGCGAAACGCAGGTCGCCCCGTCGATCTTCTCCATCTTGGCGATCGTGCGGTCGTCCAGTTTGTTGTCCTGGTTCCCGCTGCTGCCCCAGCTGTACACCTGGATGGTGTGCAGGTTGCCGAACGACTCCAGCTGTTCCTGGAAGCCGTACGACAGCCCGAGGCCGATAGAGAGCATGACGATGATGGCGGTCGTGCCGATGATGACACCGATGACGGAAAGGATGGTCCTGGTCCTGCGGCGAAGGAGATTCCCGAAGCAGAGCTGCAGAATATCCTTGTTATTCATCGAGTTCCAGTGCCTCCGCTTTCGCTTTCTTGTGCTTGCGCGCAGCCTTGATGCCGAAGATGCCGGCAACGACAGCCGCCGCCGCGATCAGGGCCTTGCCCCAGATGGGCAGGCTGCCGAGACCGGGCTTCTCCGGTTCGATGGGCATCTCGCCCGGATCCTCCCAGACAGGCGCGGGCTGGATGTTGAACGTGAATTCCTTCTCGATCGACTGTTCGTCTCCCTGTGCATTTTCATAGGTGAAGACGGCCTTGCCGTGCATCTCGCCTTCCTGGTTGGGATAGAAGTTGAACGAGAAATAGTCGCTCCTGCCGTTGGCCATGTTGCCCACGTACTGGGAGCTGTCGCCATCGACGGTGAAGTCGCCGGACACGGAGATGCGCAGATTGTTCAGGGTCGTCTTGCCCATGTTGTAGTACTTGATCTGCATGTAACCCTGTTCGCCGGCCATGAGCCAGCCCGGGTCGAGGATGTCGTCGATCACGAGGCGGTCTTCCTGGGTCACGGGCACCGTGATGGTGTCGGCGCTGGAATACGTGCCGCCGTCGAGATCCTCATAGGACATGTTGACCGCGATGGTGCAGTTGCCCGCCGCGATATCGTTGTTGACGGTCATGGGCATCAGCTTGCCGTAGGATACGCCCGGCCCGATGCTGTTGATGAAGAAGCTGCTGCTTCCCTGGGACGGAAGGATGGCGCCGGCGGAATCCTGCACGGTCACCTTGATGTTGCGCAGGGTCTTCGCGGACGTGTTGGTGATGGTCAGGCTGAGCGGGAAATCCTTGCCCGCCATGACGTACTTGTCGCCGCCGATGCCGTAATCCGTGACCATCAGGATGGGGTTCGTGACCCCGCTGTGCTTCTTTTCCTCTTCTTCTTTTTCCTTCTGGAGCGTGACGATGATGGGGTAGCTGCCGCTGACCTGCTTGTTGTCCGGGTCATAATAGTTCATGTCCACGGAAAGGCTTGTCTGCGACATGTTCGCGTCGTTGACCGCCTTCATCGTGATGGCTTTATCAACCTTTTCGCCCGCTTTCAGGGAATCGATCTTGATGACGCTGGTGCCGGTGGGCACGACAAGGCCGGAAAGATCCAGCACGTTGATCACTGCGTTGTGGATGTCGCGGGTACCGGTGTTCAGGAACGTCAGCTTCAGGGTGAATTCCGCATTCTTTTTGAAATTGCCGCTGCCGAAATCGAACGAATCGACGATGAGAAGAGGCGTGGACTCATCTTTTTCCTCTTCCTTTCCCTTCTCCTTGCCGATCAGCGGGATATAGATGGCTTCGGTCGCTTCCTTGGCTTCGCCGGCTCTGACGCCGGAGACTTTCACCGAGATCGGATAGCTGCCCGTGTACATCTCGGAATCCACA
>JAFZRG010000189.1 GCA_017619985.1 Bacillota bacterium
ATCAATACTGAAGACTATGTTGTGTCCGTCGAGATCTTCCGGTACGCCGGCCTCGGTTTTGACGGTGAGGAAGCGGAGTGTTCCGGTATACGGCCCGTCCACGGCCTGCAGCGTGACCTCCTGCGGTTCGTCCAGCACGATGATGCGGTACGTTTCGTTTGGATCAAAGCCGTTGTAATCGGGGAAGCCCTGCATTTCGACGACTTCGTCGTGGGTGTACGTCGCGATCTCACCGGTAAACACGAGCCGGCCTGCCGCTTCTTCGGCTTCGATCCAGGCGGTCACTGCGTGCTCTTCAGGTTCTTCTTCAAAATCCGGTCCAGGTTCGGCGGCCGGCTCTTCGACGGGGTCTTCCGCCTGTTCAGGAATGGGCAAGATGTCCTGCGGGGCGATGACCCCAGAGCGGCTGTGCCGCGCGATGCCGATCGCGCCTGCGCCGAGGACGGCGACTGCCGCGATGACCGCGATCGCGATCTTGGCGGACGATGCGCCTGCGGCGACGGTTCCGGCAGCCTTTGCCGCCTGAGCGGCCGTACCGGCTGCCGCTGTCGTTTTCGCTGCGGGCAGCCCTCTTAAGATGCCCTGCAGCAGCGCTTCGTTGGGGATCTCCGTCGCGTACGCTTTTTCGCTGCGCAGCAGGAGCAGCAGGAACGGGATCGGCGCCAGACCGTAAAGTTTTGTACCTTTCTTCTCCAGGTCACGGACCTTCGCCTCGATCTTACGGCGGCCGTACAGCAGGCGGCTCTTGACCGCGTTCTCCGTAGCGCCCATCGCCTGCGCGATCTCCTTCACGGACATGTCTTCGTAGTAGAACATGCCGATGGCGGCCCGCTGATCTTCGGGAAGATCTTCCAGGATCTCGCGGATCAGACGCGCGGTCTCCTTCTGATCGAGCACTTCTTCCGGGAGGTTTTCCGGGCGGTCATCCTCGAAGAGCGCTTCCGCCGGGATATCCGCATCTTCACCCTGAGCGAGTTCGGAAAACAGCAGCGGACGTTTCTTCTTGAGCCAGTCACGGGCAGTGTTTGCTGCGATCTGCCGGATCCAGGCCTCGAATCTCTCTCCGCCCTCGAAGCTGTCCAGATGCGAGAACGCCTTGATGTACGCATCCTGCAGGATGTCGAACACCGCATCTTCATCCCTGATCATGGACCGGACCGTGTAGTACGCCTGGCTGTAGGACGCTTCGTATAGTTCTGAAATTGCGGACTGGTCCCCGGCTTTGGCGCGGGTCACCAGCGTTGTGTAACTGTCTGTCATTGTTGCTCCTCCTGTCCGCTCTTTTTCAAGAGTTCTTTCAGGAGCTGTGCTTTCTTCTCCGGGTCGATCGGAAACGTTTCGATCGCGGCCCGGATCCAAGCCCGTATCGTGTTCATCATAAATGCGCCGCTCCTTTTTTCTTCGTTTCACCTTTTAAACGAATCAGGGGCAGCGCAGGTTGCAGAAACAGCGAAACTTTTTACGAATAACAGTATACCACATAATGGACGAGGCAGAATTGTGCGTATGCGGAAGCTTAGGCATGATTGACATTGAGTAGAAAATAAAATATAGTGTAATTACAATATATCTACAACATAATCTCCGTATCATCTCTGCAAGAAAAGCAACTGAAAAAGAGGTTTCCTTCTATGTCGAACGATTACCCGAAGACCCCGATGCCGGACGATGAGATGCCGGAACTGACCGACCTGTCCGGCGCAATACCATATAAGGCCTTTAAGGACGCAAAAAAACAGACGACCATCCGGCTGAAGGCTTCTACAGTCTTCTATTTCCAGCAGATGGCGCAGAAGACCGGCATTCCTTACCAGACGCTCATCAACATGTATCTGGATGACTGCGCTGCAAATCAACGGGAGATATCGATCTCATGGGAATAGCAATGCATTGTGACACACTTGGCATTTTTCATGGACATGTGTGTCAAATATCAGACACATATCTGTAAATAACGACCTAGAGTTACATATTAAGCATGAAAAATGTCACAACTCCCAGCAAATCAAGGTAGTTGTGACATTTTTGAGTAACACTAATTAAAAAATGGATTGTCTGTGACATACCGGGACCCGCAGCAAGAGATCTGCAGTGCAAATCTCGTTATACGATGACCGGTTTCAGCGTCCAGCACTGCAGTTTCGTGTGCCTGATGATCCCTTCGCCCTTCAGGCCGGGATCCCACACGTTCCAGTCGCTGCCGGCAAACTGATACGCATCGTCCACATAGTCCGCCGCAGCCAGCCGGCCTTTCCGGTAAGACACGTTTTGCTTTCCGGCGGCGACACATTCTGCCATCATGCAAAACAGGTCGACCGGGTTCAGTTTGCTGCGGCCCACCTCATACAACGGCAGCAGCTGGCGGAATCCCCGGACGGAATCGTACTGCGAGAACGCGGCTTCCGCCAGTTCTTTTGCGTCGAACAGTTCGTCGTGAACCTCGGAAGGCACGTCTTCCTCCGGACCGTACAGCAGTTCGCTCTGCAGCGCGCGGCCGCTCAGCAGCCTTGCCAGATAGGAAAAAACTTCTGAAGGCGCGAACATGCGGCCGGCGATCTTCGCAAACGTCACTTCGCCGTCAAATCCCACGGCATATTCGATGAGATCCTGCGCCGCGACCGGCTTCGTGCAGACCTTCTCGTAAGCCATGGCCTGCGTCGCTGTAATAAATTCCACATTGTCGTGCTGCAGGGTCATCTCGAGAAATTCGCGCAGCGCCGCGAGATTGTTCTCCATCTCGCCGGGAGCGCGCAGCGGCGCCGGCACGTAACTGTCCGGATTCTTTCCGTCCGCGAAATTCACGCGGTCCCAGAAGATCGTGGTGCAGAAATCCGTCGGATGGTCGTACACGCTGAAGAACACGACGTCCTCGCCGCGCATGTCCATATCGTCGAACGCGGCTTTCATCTTCGCGCGCTGGTCCGGGTCATGATCCGAACAGAGGATGTTAGACAGCCCGCTCAGCGTGAACACGCCGTCGTACCAGAACGCCCGGCCGTCCACATTCAGGATGGGGTGAGCGTCCAGATAAGTCGGAATGCCCATCGCCCGTGACGCGGCGAACGCCTGCGGCGCCCACGCCCGGCCCGGGTGGCCGTAACTGATGGGATGCTGACCGGTGAGTTCGCTCAGCCGGTCATAGCCCGGCTTTTCTCTGCGGTAGAATTCCTCCGTGCCGTCCTTGAACCCCATCGGGTCCAGATATTCCGAAGGCAGCGGATGGACGCTGTGATATGTCGTATGGAAGGCGAGTTCGTGGTTCGGCAGATAGCGGAAGATATCGCCGCGGCCCAGTCTCTTCAGGCGTTCGACCTTTTCCGTACAGAATTTGATCGTCGCGCGCAAGCCGACCTCGTCCAGCATCTGCAGGAGCTTTAAAAATGCTTCGTCGGATTCCGGGGTCACGTAGTCTTCCACGTCGAACCACAGTAAGATCTTGATCTGTTTCATAACGATCCTCTACTCAGTTTCTCTCTCAAGGATATATGAGAACATTGTGTCAAAAACCTCATATACTTCTGAATCCTTTGTTGGGATGTGTGCCTTTTCGTTGTGTATCTCTGTGATACCGTCTTTTATGCCGTAACGGAGCACAAGTCCGACATCCTCGCCTTCTGTATGCGCATGGGTATCC
>JAFZRG010000190.1 GCA_017619985.1 Bacillota bacterium
ACGGCGTGGTTATCGCTTCCGCAGACTTCGCGGATCCCGCGATCATGCGTCTGGTCATGAGCGAGATCCCGACGGTGACGCTCGACTACACGTTCGACAGCCGTACTTCCATCCTCTCGGACAACGTGCGCGGCATGGAGGCGCTGGTCAACTACGTATATGAGAACGGTCACCGCAAGCTGGCGTTCATCCACGGAGAGCTGACCTCGGTCACGCAGAAACGCATCGCGAGCTTCAAAAAGAACTGCGCGGCGCTCGGCATCACGGTGCCGCCGGAATACGTCAGGGCGGCCGTCTACCACGACCCGCGCTCGAGCGGACTGGCCACGAGGGCGCTGCTGGAGCTTCCGGAATGGCCGACCTGCATCTTTTACCCGGACGACCTTTCGTTCCTGGGCGGCATGAGCGAACTGGAAAAGCACGGGGTCTCGATCCCGAAGGACATGAGCGTCGTCGGATACGACGGCATCCCGCTCTCGCAGGTGCTGCGACCGAAGCTTACTACCTATAAACAAGGTGCGGAACGCATGGGAAAGGAAGCGGCAAGGCTGCTGGTCGACCAGATCGAGCACCCGGACACCTGGCTCCCGCAGAACATCACCGTGGAAGGAGAACTGCTGAAAGGCAGCACGGTCGCCAAGATCGATTGAAACGCTTGAAGGGCGTTTTGATAAATACAGGAAAAAGATCATAAAAGATCTGGATCTGATCGTATCATCTATATTTTAAAGGAGAAAAACTATGAAGAAGGCAATCGCAATCCTGCTGGCAATGCTCATGATCTTCAGCATGGCTGCCTGCACATCCAAGCCCGCGGACAGCGGCACGCCTGAACCTGCAGAAGAAAATCAGGAACAGGAACAGGGCAAGGTGTTCAACATCTATGCCTGGAACGAAGAATTCAAGGGATTCTTTGAAAAGTATTACAACGTACCCGACGGCGTCACCGTCAACTGGATCATCAATCCGAGCGACAACGGCGTCTATCAGCAGAAGCTCGACGAAGCGCTCCTGAACCAGGAGAACGCCGCGGCGGACGAGAAGATCGACATGTTCCTGGCCGAAGCGGACTACATCGGCAAGTATGTCGACTCCGACTACACCATGGACATCAGCCAGATCGGATTCCAGAACGCACCTACGATGTATGACTACACCATCAAGGCTGCTTCCGATCAGAACGGCGTCTGCAAGGGCGTATCCTTCCAGTGCTGCCCCGCTGCCGTGATCTATCGCAAGAGCATCGCCAAGGACGTTCTCGGCACTGACGTTCCCGACGAAGTCCAGGCCGCACTCGATTCCTGGGAAAAGTTCGACGCTGTTGCTGCCGAAGCAAAGGCAAAGGGTTACTACATGACCGCGTCCTTCGCGGAGACCTTCCGTGCATTCTCCAACAACTGCACGTCTCCCTGGGTCGACGCCAACAACAACCTGCAGTTCGACGATCAGATCAACGCATGGATCGAACAGACCGAAAAGTACGTTGAGAACGGCTACACCCTCGCGACCGCAGGCGTCTGGGATCAGGAAAAGACCGACCAGATGTTCAAGACCGGCAAGACCATGTGCTTCTTCGGACCTGCATGGTACTACAACTTCTGCATGACCAACGCCATGGATCCCGAAAACGGATGCGTAGGCGACTGGTGCATCATCCAGGGCCCGCAGGCATACTTCTGGGGCGGCACCTGGCTGCTGGCTGCTACCGGCTCCGACAACACCGAGATGCTGAAGGACATCTTCGAGACGTTCACCGTGAATGAAGACGTCTGCACCAAGCTCGTTGAAAACGAGAACCAGTATCCGAACAACACCGCGGTCGTCGAAAAGTTCGCGAACGACCCGAACTACGGCAACACCGCGATCCTCGACGGACAGAACGATATCGCCGCATTCTCCAAGCTTGCCGGCAACATCAAGTGGGAGAACCACACCAACTACGACCAGATCCTCAACGAAGGTCTGCAGAACAAGCTCCAGGAGTACTTCAAGGGCTCCGTCACCAAGGAAGAGGCAATGCAGAACTTCTATCAGCTGATCAGAGAGACCTATCCCGCGATCAAGCTGCCCTAAACACGATCTTTGATCTATAGCTGCGGCAGGGGATATTTTCCCCTGCCGCATTGTTCCTGAAGCGTTTCCGGGAGGGAACTCCGATGAAAAAGACCGAGACGGGAACACGAAAAATCAAATCCGTGAGCTACGCGAAATGGGGTTATATTTTCATAACTCCATTCTTTCTCACCTATTTCGTTTTTACCCTGATCCCGCAGTTTCTAACGATCTATAACAGTTTCTTCGAGACCTACCGCGACGGCCTGACCCAGATCGGGCCGAACTTCGTCGGACTCGAGAACTACGCCACGCTGTTCGCTCCTGATCCGAGCGGAACGGTGCTCATCTTCAAATATGCCCTGAACACGCTGGTCATGTGGTTCGCAGGCGCTCTGCCGCAGTTCGTGATCGCGATGCTGCTGGCGCTGTTCTTCACGAGCTACCGCCTGAACATCAAAGGCCAGTCCTTTTTCAAGACGGTCATCTACATGCCGAACCTGATCATGGCGGCGGCATTCTCGATGCTGTTCTTTACGTTGTTCTCCAGAGTGGGACCCATCCAGGGCCTTCTGGAAAGCTGGGGCGTGCTGGACCACTCGTTCGACTTCTTCGCGTTCAGGATCACCGTCCGCGGCATGGTCGCGCTCATGAACTTCCTGATGTGGTTCGGCAACACGACCATCGTGCTGATGGCCGGCATCATGGGCATCGACCAGGCGCTGTTCGAATCCGCCACCATAGACGGGGCGAATTCCGTCCAGGTGTTCTTCCAGGTCACCATGCCCCTGCTGATGCCGATCTTCGTCTACTGCCTGATCACAGCGATGATCGGCGGCATTCAGATGTTCGACGTGCCGCAGGTCCTCACGAAAGGCGACGGCATCCCGAACGGCACGACGCGAACGCTGGTCATGTATCTGAACGGGTACCTCCGGACGAAGAACTACGGCATGGCCGGCGCGATCTCCGTGATCATCTTCATCATCACGGGCGTGCTCGGCGCCATCGTCTACCGGATGCTGTCGGCGCAGTATAAGGATTCCGGCCGCAAGCACAGAGAGAGAAGAGGGAACGTCCTATGAGCAAGAATATAAGCGAAAATACGATGGGCAAGATCAAGCTTACTATCCTCAGGGTCATCGTCTACGCGATCCTGATCTTCCTGACGTTCCTCTGCCTGTTCTTCTTCTACCTGATGATCATCAACGCGACGCGCTCGAACGCGCAGCTCGCGACAGGCTTCTCGCTCCTGCCCAAGGAGAACTTCTTCGTCAACCTGAAGAACGCGTGGAACGACGCGTCGATCAACATCCCGCGCGGCATGCTGAACAGCCTGATCATCGCGCTTTCCGCCGCGATCCTCACGACGTATTTCTCGGCGCTCACCGCGTACGGCGTGCACGTGTACGATTTCAAGGGCAAGCGGTTCGTGTTCACGTTCATCATGGCGGTCATGATGATCCCCGCGCAGGTCTCCGCGCTCGGTTTCGTGCAGCTGATGACGAAGATGAACCTGCTGAACAGCTACATCCCGCTCATCATCCCGAGCATCGCAGCGCCGGTCGTGTTCTTCTACATGAAGCAGTACATGGAGAGCGTGCTGCCGCTGGACATCATCGGCGCGGCGCGCGTGGACGGGTCCAGCGAATTCCGCACGTTCAACACCATCGTGCTGCCGATCATGAAGCCCGCCCTGGCGGTGCAGATGATCTTCTCGTTCGTCAGCTCGTGGAACAACTACTTCGTTCCCGCGCTGCTGCTCGACAAGGCCGAGATGAAGACCGTCCCGATCATGATCGCGCAGCTGAGAAGCGCGGACTATTCCAAATTCGACATGGGCAAGGTGTATATGTTCATCCTGCTGGCGATCCTGCCGGTGCTCATCGTGTACATCTTCCTGTCCAAGTCCATCATCAAGGGCGTCACCGCCGGCAGTGTAAAGGGCTGATCGCATGAAGATCTGGAACGGATTTCAAAAAGGCGTCAACCTCGGCGGGTGGTTTTCTCAGTGTGACCACACCGAAGAGCGCTACGACACCTTCATCAGGGACGATGACTTCGCCGTCATCAGGTCCTGGGGGGCGGACCACGTGCGCCTTCCCATCGATTACGAATTGCTCGAAGACAAGGACGCGCAGCCGCTCGAGGGCGGTTATGCGCGTCTTCAGCACGTCGTGGACGTCTGCCGGGAGAACGGACTCCACCTGATCTTCGACCTGCACAAGACCGCCGGCTTTTCGTTCGACGCGAACGAGGGCGAGGCGGGCTTCTTCGACAGCGAAAAGTACCAGGAGCGCTTTTATTGTCTGTGGGAGCACATCGCGGACCGGTTCGGGCAGAACAGCGAACTGCTGGCATTCGAGCTCTTGAACGAGATCACGGAGCAGTCCTACTGCGCTGCCTGGAACCGCATCGCGGCGGAGTGCATCCGCCGCATCCGCGGGAAAGCGCCGGACGTCCCCATCCTCGTGGGCGGGTACTGGCACAACAGCGCGAAGTCGGTCAGGGATATCGCGGTGCCCCTCGATGATAAAATTATTTACAACTTCCACTGCTACGAACCGCTGATCTTTACACATCAGGGAGCGAACTGGATCCCGGGCATGGACCCGGATTTCCGCATCCCGGTGACGGCGGATTTCGG
>JAFZRG010000191.1 GCA_017619985.1 Bacillota bacterium
CTGCAATGACCATCATCGAAGCGCAGAGGAAAACCGCACAGATCCTGCGCGAAGGCGGCGTGGAAAACGCGATGAACGAAGCCCGCTTTCTGCTCGAGGACGCCCTGGGCATGGACAACGTGCAGCTGGTGACCGGCTACCGCGACCACGCCTGCGAAGCCTGCGTCGAGACGGCTTTTGCGTGGGCCGCGCGCAGGGCGGCAGGAGAACCGCTGCAGTACATATTGGGTCACACGGACTTCATGGGCCTGGATATGAAAGTCGCGCCGGGCGTACTGATCCCGCGGCCGGAGACGGAAGGTCTGTGCGGCCTGCTGAAAGAAGAGGCGAAGCGGCGATCGGCGGAACAGCAAGCAGCAGGCGCTTTGCGGCAATCGGCAGAGCAACCGGCAGCAGGTACTTTACAGACTGGCGGACAACCCTGGTCGTCGCGCATTCTGGATCTGTGCACGGGATCCGGGTGCATCGCGGCCTGGGCGGGACATGCGTTTGCGGGTGCATCTGTTACGGCAACGGATCTCAGCGAAGAAGCCCTCGCCGTCGCGAAGGAGAATTGCAAGGCGTACGAGGCACACCCGGGGCAGATCGTTCTGAAGCAGGGCGATCTGTTCGACGCGCTGGACGACGGGGAGACGTTCGACGTCATTCTCTCCAACCCACCGTACATCCCGTCGGAAACGGTGGACGCCCTGGAGCCCGAAGTTAAAGATCACGAGCCTCGCCTCGCGCTCGACGGCGGTCCGGAGGGCATGGATATCGTCAACCGCATCATCGCGCAGGCTCCGGATCATCTCGCTCCCGGTGGCCTCCTTCTGATGGAGATCGACGACACGCAGGAAGGATTGGTGCTTTCCGCCTGCTGGCAAAGCGGCAAATGGAGCAAATACGAGGTTTTACACGACCTTGCAGGAAAAGTACGCTATTTAAAAGCTTATAAATAGGCGATGTAAGGCAGGCCGGTCGAGGACCATCGGGGAACCCGGTACTTGGCGATTGGCGAGCCGAAGGCGAAGACAGAGCTTAGTACCGCTGGGAGGGGCCACGCTGAGCGGGAGCGTGTCCGAGACCGGCCTGCCTTGCATCGCCCCAAAAGCCTTCAAAAAAGTGCTTGCAACCTGATTTTACTTATGCTATATTAATAAGGCTTGTAAAGCGTATGAGCGCTTTTCGGAGCGCCAGTCAATAGATATTTTGGTAGAAGGAGGAACACAGCGATGAAAGAAGGTATCCATCCTGCATACAGAGATTGCAAGGTAACCTGCGCCTGCGGAAACACTTTTATGACGAAGTCCACGAAGGACGAGATCCGTCTTGACGTTTGCGCACAGTGCCATCCTTTCTTTACGGGTCAGCAGAAGTTCATCAATCGCGGCGGCCGTGTAGAAAAGTTCAAGCAGAAGTACAACATCGACTAATTGCGATCAAGAGGTTACTCAGGACCCGGCTGGAATACGCCGGGTTTTCTATTCTAAACGTGACATGGAACTCAAGGTCTTAAAGGGCGGCAAGAGCAGCTCGCTCATAAACGAATACCGGTTCGCGGGAGGCGAGATCACGGACACCCGGCTCATGGGTGTCGTTGGCATGCACCTGCACTGGATCCTGCCGTATGAGACCGACGCGCGCGACCTGCACCAGTTCTACTATTACGACATCGAGGAACTCGGCCTGGAATCCATGGTCGTGCTCATCTCGGACGACGAAGTCGCGGTCGACGTGACCGCGAAGAGCGTCTACGGCGGCCTCGGCGCCTCCATGAAGCCGCTGTCCGAGCGCGAAGCCCGCTGGCTGGCGAACACCATGATCGCGGAGACGAAGCGCCGCGACCAGTTGCTGCCCGAAGAGGCGAGGGACCTGGACTTCATCACGAAGTCGCCCGTCCTGCTCAGCGAAGAGGAACGGCTGGCGCTCGAGAAGAAGATGTGCGTGCCCATCCATACAGACTACGGCGCGGTCAATTACTACCTGATGCGCCTGTTCGGCAAGGACCCGGAAGGGGCAGAGCTGCTCGTCGCGGACAACGCGGACCCGGCGGCCTTCGGCCGTATCGAGCCGGCGCGCCACTGCACGTTCCTGCGCAACACGATCCAGTTCACCGGCGGGGTCATCCGGAAGAATTACCTCTGCGAGTCGCTGATCGAAGTCGAATCGGAGAACGCGCACCACATCGTGACGACGGAGGTGTCCGTCGCGGGCAGAAAGATCGTCGCGGCCGAAAAGCGCAGCGAGTTCCGCATCTCGGACTACGAGGCTTCCATGAAGCTCTCGCGGCCCGAATTCGTGACGGTCTACGAGATCTACGGCGATATGGACACGTTCGACCGCGAATTCGCGCCGTATACGCTCGGCGCGACGAAGTCGGGTCACGACTGCGGGGACATGTACATGGAGTTCAAGCGCGATAACTACCACGTGGAGCAGGCGGACTTCAAGCTGTCCGACGACGTGCAGGCGCTGTACTTCGTTACGGATTACGGCCAGTTGATCGTCGGCGCGTACTCCCTCGACGACATCGTGCGGGCCGAGGCGCTGCTGCAGACCGGCCGCATCAGCAAGATCATCCAGTCCACGGCGAAGTACCAGTTCGCGGACCCGATCATCTACGAATTCGCCATGAGCGGCATGACGGATTTCACGGAGTTTCTGAAGGCTCTGGACTGATCCGGGTCACACTCCATCAAAAAAATTTATCGATCATATTGAAAACATTAGGGCGGATCAACCTCAGTTTTTGTAGGTTGGTCCGTCTTTTTGCGCGCGGACGGGGTATAATGAAAGAACCAAAACAACTATCCATCACTTCGATGTAAGATTCAGAGAGGTATTTCAAATGGCAGACATCAAGAAAAAGACTATCGTTGATTTCAGAAACATGAAGGCCACAGGCGACAAGATCACCTGGCTGACCGGTTATGACTACCTGACCGCCAAGTACGAAGAGAGAGCTGGCGTCGACATGATCCTCGTCGGCGACTCCGCAGGCAACGTCATCCACGGCTACAGAGACACCTGGCCCGTCACCATGGACGAGATGATCTCCCACGCGCAGGCTGTCCACAGAGGCGCTCCGAACACCTTCTGCGTAGGCGACATGCCCTTCATGAGCTATCAGCTCTCCGATGAGGAAGCGATCCTGAACGCAGGCAGATTCATCAAGGAAGCCGCGATGGACGCGATCAAGCTCGAAGGCTACACGCCCTCCTGCCTGTCCCGCATCTCCGCCATCAATGACGCCGGTATGGTCGTCATCGGTCACATCGGCCTGACCCCGCAGTTCGCGGCTCAGCTGGGCGGCAACAAGGCGCAGGGCAAGTCCCTCGAAGCTGCCGTTAAACTCGTCAAGGCTGCCAAGGACATCGAGGCTGCAGGCGCATCCATGATCCTGGTCGAAGGCGTTCCCGCCATCACCGGTAAGGCCATCCACGATGCGGTCTCCATCCCCGTGCTCGGCATCGGCGCCGGCTCCTACATGGACGGCCAGCTGCTGATCTTCGCGGATATGGTCGGCTACTATGACGACTTCACCCCGAAGTTCGTCAAGAAGTACGGCAACGTCGGCGAAGTCATGCTGAAGTCCTTCCAGGATTACATCGCAGAAGTCAAGGCCTGCGAATTCCCGATCGACGGTGTACACGCCTACAAGATCAAGGAGGAAGAAGCCAAGGCAATTGAGGAAGCCATTGCGGCGGAATTCAAATAAGGCGAAATGTTTTCGGAGCGGGCTGCGCGAGCGGCCCGCTTTTGTTGTGTTTTCCGCTTTTTCGCCGCCCGGGGTTGACCCGGGTCAATCCTTGTGATAATGTATAGCCGAACTGAACAGAGCTCATCAAGAGCGGCTGAGGGAATAGGCCCTATGAAGCCCGGCAACCTGCGTAATGCAACGGTGCTAACTCCTACAGGTATTACCTGAAAGATGAGGATATCGCAAACAAACCTCTTCTTTCGGAAGAGGTTTTTCGATACATGAGCTCTTTTTTCGAGGATGGCAGGGCGGAC
>JAFZRG010000192.1 GCA_017619985.1 Bacillota bacterium
GACCCCCGCAGCGTCCGCGGGGTCCCTGACGACGATGCCCTGGCGGGCGATGCCGTACAGGATGGGGAAATCGAGCTGGCGGTCGTTCGCTTCGAGATCCATGAACAGTTCGTAGACCTCGTCCACGACCTCGTCGATGCGGGCGTCCTTCTTGTCGATCTTGTTGATCAGCAGGATGGGGTTCAGGTCCTGTTCGAGAGATTTCTGCAGCACGAAACGGGTCTGCGGCATAGGTCCTTCGGAGGAGTCCACCAGCAGGATGACCGTATCCACGGTCTTGATGATGCGCTCGACCTCGGAAGAGAAATCCGCATGGCCCGGGGTGTCTACGATATTGATCTTGTAACCGTCGTGCATGACGGAACAGTTCTTGGAATAGATGGTGATGCCGCGCTCACGCTCCAGATCGTTGGAATCCATGGTCTGGGCCACCATCTCCTCGTTTTCGCGGAACACGCCGCTCTGCGCCAGGAAGGCGTCCACCAGCGTGGATTTTCCCGCGTCTACGTGCGCGATGACCGCGATATTGATGATCTTTTTCTTGCTCATGAAACAAGCCTTTCTTCTATTTGCTGTAACCGTTATATTTTATCACAAGTTCTACTTTATTTATGCTAAAATTAGCGCAGAGGTAAACTTTTTATGATCCGAAGTATCCTGTTCTTATTGGCGGCCGCTTTCGTCGCCATCATCAACATACCCGAGTGCATCTACTGGCACTTCCGCAGCAAGACGGACAAGGCCGGCGCATACGACAAAGCGAGCCGCATCTGCCGGCGCTGGATCGGTCCCATCCAGAGGCTCGGCGGCGTGGATCTGACCAAACGGGGCGAAGAGAACCTGGTCACGGACCGCCCCGCCCTTTACGTCGGCAACCACCAGGGCGACATGGACATCCTGCTGATCATGCACGAGTTCGGCGAACTGTATTCCATCATCGCCAAGATCGAGACGAAGAAGATCCCGGTCGTGTCGCACTGGATGGCAAACGTAGACTGCATCTTCATGGACCGCGGCAATCCCCGCCAGACGCTGGAATGCATCAAGAAAGCGCAGGAACTGCTGGAGAACGGCCGCAGCGTCGTCGTCTTCCCCGAAGGGACCCGCAGCAAAGGCCCGGACATGAACGAATTCAAGTCCGGCGCGCTCCGCTGCGCGCTCAAGGCGAAGGTGCCCGTCGTGCCTTTCGTCATAGACGGAACGTATAACGTATTCGAGACCCAGCGCTATCTGAAGAAGGCGCATGTCGACCTCAGCATCCTGCCCCCGGTCGAACCGGAGGAATACGCCGGCATGAAGACGCACGAGCTCTCCGCCATGCTGCAGCAGAAGATCCAGGACGAACTGTACCGCCTGCGCGCGGAGAACGGGAACGTGATCCCCGAGGAAGAGAAAAAGACATGGAACGCGCCGCAGAACTCCTAGGAAGGCTGGCATCGGAAGAAAGCCTGATCCTGGCCGTCTTCGGCGACCCCCGCAAAAAGAGCCAGCCCGTGCGCAAAGTGACGCTCCGGCCCGTGCTTCTCAAGGGGGTCCTTCACTATCAGGCGGAATATTCCCAGGAAAAGAAAGTGACCCACGAGAATCTGCTCCCGGAGGAAGCGGAGGGTTTTGCCGCGCGCCTGCTGCAGAGCAGCTTCAAGCAGATCAACGTCTTTTCGACCGAAGCGGACTACACCGTGCTGGCGAATAAGCCGGAGCACGAAAAGATCATCAGAAAAGCGCCGACGAAGACCATGGGAGATCTCGCCCATAACAGGGAGAAGAACTATGCCATCCCGGACGGCACCCCGGTGGACTTTCTCGTGCGCCTCGGCGTACAGACGCAGGACGGGCAGGTCATTCCCAGGTACCGCAGCAAATTCCGTCAGATCAACCGCTTTCTCGAGATCGCGGAAGACTGCCTGGAATATCTGCCGGAAGAACCGTCCATCATCGATTTCGGCTGCGGCAAGTCCTACCTCACGTTCGCGCTCTACTGGTATCTGAATATCAAGCACGATTACAGGGCGAAGCTTACTGGCCTCGACTTAAAGGAAGACGTCATCGCCTTCTGCAACAGCGTCGCGGAAGATCTCGGTTACAAAGATCTTCATTTTCTCGCCGGCGACATCGCAGACTACGACGAGAACGCGAAGGCGGATATGGTGGTCACGCTGCACGCCTGCGACACAGCCACGGATCTCGCCCTGCAGAAAGCGCACCGCTGGAACGCGAAAGTCATCCTGTCGGTGCCCTGCTGCCAGCACGAGCTCAACCGCCAGATCCGCAGGCCTGACATGGAATCCATCCTGGGTCACGGCATCCTGCGGGAGCGTTTCTCCGCCATCCTCACGGACGCCCTGCGGGCGGACAAGCTTACAGCGTGGGGCTACAAGGTGGACATGATCGAGTTCACGACCCTCGAGCACACTGCGAAGAACATCATGCTGCGCTGCATCGCAGGCAAAGCGTCCCCGGCGGACCGGCGCAAAGCCCAGGCGGATTTCGTGAAGCAGTGCGAATACTGGCACGTCTCCCCCACCATCGGCAAAGAATAAAACAGGCGCACCGGATGCCTGTGAAAATAATAGGAGAAAAACGTATGAAGAAACTGTTATCCCTGCTGCTGGCCCTCGCCCTGCTCTTCTCGGCGGCGGGCTGCACCTCATCGGATCAGCCTAAGGACAATGCCCTGGCGGATCTTCCGCAGGCCGGAGACGTCGTCGAAGGCTTCGCGGTCAAAGATGTGCGCGACTTTCCGCTGGTCGGCGCCAAGCTCGTGATGTTCGAGCACGAAAAGACTGGCGCGGAGCTGATGTACATCGCGAACAACGACACGAACCGGGTGTTCGACCTGACGTTCTTTACACGTGCAGTCGACAACACCGGACTGCCCCACGTGTTCGAGCACTCGACACTGGACGGTTCTGAGAAGTATCCCTCCAAAGCTCTGTTCTTCAACCTGTCCTACCAGACCTACAACACGTACATGAACGCCATGACGGGGTCACTGTACACGACCTACCCTGTCGCGAGCCTTTCCGAGGAACAGCTGCTGCAGTACGCGGATTACTATACCGACAGCTGCCTGCATCCGATGATCCTCGAAGACGAGAGCATCTTCCGCGAAGAAGCCTGGCGCTACCGCATGGACGACGAAGACAGCGACCTGACCATCGAAGGCACCGTCTATTCCGAGATGCAGGGCGCGGACGACCTCAGCAGAGCGGCTTATTACAACGTCATGCGCGAGGCTTTCCCGGGTTCCATCGCGGGCAACGATTCCGGCGGTGAACCGGCCAGCATCCCCGACATGACCTGGGACGCGCTGAAAGACTATCACGAAGAGTATTATCACCCGTCGAACTGCGTCGCCTTCCTGTACGGCGAGTTCGAGGATTACGCCGCGTTCCTGAAGCTGCTGGATGAAGCGTTCTCGCCTTACGAAAAACGCGAATTCACGTTCGAAGACGCGGAATATGAACCTCTCAGGGAGAGCGTGACCAAAGAACTGGCCTTCCCGGTCGAATCCGGTTCCGGCACGGACAACAGTTCCGAGATCTACTACGCGTTCCTGTGCCCGGGCCTGAAGGATGACCCGCAGGAAGAAGTCATCCTGAACACCCTCACCGACCTGCTGGTCGCGGACGCATCGCCTCTGATGCAGAGCCTGAAGAAGGCCATCCCCAGCGGCACCTTCGCCTCCTACATCGAGATCGAAGGGCCCGAGGATATGATCGTCTTCTATGCCGGCAACGTGAATCCGGAAGACGCGGAAACCTTCCGCTCGACCGTGGACGATTCCCTGAAGGACGTCGCGGCGAACGGGTTCGCGGAGGATCTGGTGGACGGCGTCATGTCCGCCCTTTCCCTGGATATGAAGCTCGTGCGCGAGAGCAGCGAAGTCGGCGTCAGCCTGGTGACCCAGATCGCGGACTACTACGCTTCCACCGGCGCAGCCTTCGGCTACATGGACTACGTGGAAGGCCTGGAGAAGATCGCTTCCTGGAACAGCGAAGGCCTGTACGCCAAAGCGGTCGACGAGTGGCTGCTGAACGCGGTCACCGCCATGTCCGTCACCTTCCCCGAACCTGGCCTGCGCGAAAAACTGGACGCTGCCGAGAATTCCCGCCTGGCAGATGTCCGGGCGGCCATGAGCGAGGAAGAGATCCAGGCGATCATCGCAGCGAGCAACGCGGAAGACGAAGAGGACGACGCCTCCGGTTACGTCAAGGCGCTGCAGGCGGTCACGGTAGAGTCCCTGCCCGAAGAGATCCGCACGTACAGCGTTTCCGATACGAACGCGAAGGACGGCACCCGCCGCATCAACGTGCAGGCGGATGTGGACGGCGTCGGCAAGAACATCCTGTTCCTGGATGCCTCCGGACTGTCCCAGATGGACATCCACTGGTTCGCGCTCTACTGCTCCGTCGTAGGACAGATGGACACCTCGCAGCACACCCGCGAAGAGCTGGCGGTGCTCATGACCCGCTATCTCCACGATTCGGAGATCCGCCTGTCGCTGATAGATCAGTACGGCACGAAGGAGTTCACGCCGTATCTGCGCGCCGGATGGACCGCCGCGGACGAAGACCTGGCAAAGGGTTACGAACTCATGGACGAGATCCTCTATGAAACGGACTTCTCCGACGCGGAGACCCTGCTCGGCCTCGTCTCCCAGGCGAAGGCTTCGCTGAAGAGCAGCATCAACAACGCTCCCTACAACGCGATGCTCTACCGCGCGTTCGGCAAGTACTCGCCGCTGTACCGCTACTACAGCTATTTCAACAGCATCGAGTTCTACCAGTTCCTCGAGGAGACCGAACAGGATCTCGAAAAGTATCCCGCTGTCGTACAGATCCGCCTCGAAGCGGTCCGCGATTATTTCCATAACCGCGCGAACGCTGTGAACGTCTATGCCGGCAGCAAGGCCGGCGTCGGGACCAATACCGCGCTGGCGGACGGATTCTTCGCAAACCTGGACGACAACGCGATCGAGCCCGTCACTTACGAGTTCCCCGAAGTCGCGGACAGCGAAGCGCTGATCGTGGACAGCACGGTGCAGTACAACGGCATCGTCGCGGACTTCGAGACCATGGGCACAGACGGTTACTCCAGCGAGCTGGACGCCCTCTCCAACCTGATCGGCGACGCCTATCTGTATCCGAACCTGCGCGACCAGTACGGCGCTTACGGCGTGTGGAACGGCTTCCTGGAGGATGCCGGCTGCTACGTCGTTTCCTACCGTGACCCCAACATCGTCCAGACCTTCGACGTCTACGAAGCGCTCCCCGCCTTCCTGCGCGACCAGGCGCAGGACCAGGAGACGCTGGACGGCTACATCCTGTCGGCCTACTCGAACTACGCTCTGTCCGAAGGCGAGCTGGCCGGCGCCGTGGACGCCGCCCTGTCGTCCTTCTCCGGAAAGCCGCTGGACGCAAAACTGCAGTACATGCGCGAGCTGAAGACGCTCACGCCCGAAAAGGTCAAAGCGTGCGCGGACATCTTCGAAGCGTTCGTGGAGGACGGCATGCGCTTCACCGCAGGCGGTGCCGGCGCGATCAACGCCAACGCGGATCTGTACGAAAAGATCCTCAATCCGTTCGGCGCGGTCGACCGTTCCGCCATGTCGTTTGAAGACCTGCCGGAAGGCAGCGAATACTACGACGCGGTATACTTCGCGATCGACAACGCCTACATGAGAGAACTCAGTGAGACGGTGTTCGGCGTGGACGAAGAAGCGACCGTGGCCGACATGGCCTATGCGCTGTATTCCCTCGGTTTCGGCGAAGAGCCGGCCGATCTGGACACCGCCCGTTCCGACCTCGGAGAGTACGGCATCATGGCGAGCAACGGCGCGAACAGCGACGCCATCACGGCAAACGGCGTGGAAGACGCGCTCGCGTCCTTCAGCCGCGCGATCGGCCTGACCTACCAGCGCGGCGAAGGCGGCGACGAACCGCTCACCCGCGGACAGCTGGCCGTCATGCTCATGGAATACGTCGAGCCCCTGCTCGAAGAATAGTCCGAAAAGCACAACAAAAGGGTGACCCGCGCGGGTCACCCTTTTTTCATACTCGAATACAGGTCTAACGCATATTCTCCATGTCGATCTTGCCGTCGATCTGGGAACCCTTCACCAGGATGATGTCCTTGGTGGCGATGTTGCCCCGGAACGAACCGGTGGAAGAGAACTGCATCAGATCCGTGCACATGACGGAACCTTCTCCCTTGCCCTGGATCTGCAGTTCGCGGCACTTCATGTCGCCGCTGAAGAAACCGGTCTCGGAAACGATGATCAGGTTGTCGGACGTGATGTCGCCCTCGTAGTGGCCGTCGATGCGGATGGGCTTGTTGGTCGTGATGGATCCCTTAAAAACAGTATCGACGCCGATCGCTGTTTCCACGATCACGGAATCTACCGAAGTGCTTGCTGTATCAAACGTATTATTCGTCATGGGAAAAGTCCCTCCTTTATGCGAATGCCCGATTATAATACCACAGTCATACGGAAATTTCAACCCCTGCGGGTTCCAGAACCTCTACGGTGCCTGCGTCTCCGTCCACGCGGATCAGGTCTCCGTCATGAATGAGGCTGCACGGATCGACGCCTTCGGGGAAATCCGCGACGCAGGGGATCTTCGTCACGAAGACCGCCGTACCGCATTTGGAATCCATTTTCGTAAAGACAAAACCGATGGGACCCGTGCCGTTGCGGCTGCAGTCGTCGAAGTAATCCGACCAGGCAATGGAACCGCGGGAACAGGGCATGACCAGGATCTTTCCCTTGATGCTCTCGCCTTTGTGGATGTGCCCTTCTTCGATGATCTCTCCCGTGCGCACGTCCAGGCCGTTCCAGCCAAGAATGCTGTTCGGGCAGACCAGCGCATATCCTTCGACGGCGGGTCCTTTCGCGCCCCGCGCCTGTAAAACCAGTCCTTTACGCATGGCGCTTCACCTCCCACCAGCCGCTGACCGCGGCGTCGCACACTTCCTCGTCCGTTCCGTAATATACAGGCACCGTCTGCTCGGACTTGCTGCAGATGGTGAGTTTGCCGGCGGAAAGGCCGATGCCTTTCGCGCCTCTGGCCAGGTTGATCGTCCGCAGGATGCAGCCGCTCGTCAGGACTTTCGCACCTGTCTTCTCGATCTTTTCGATGATGCCGGACTCCTTCGCCATGGCGTACTGCGCGACGTTCGTGTACACGCAGAAGCGTACGCCTTCTTTCACTTTCCTGCCTTCCATGTAGCGGGCGATCTGCAGCATCTCATGGGCCGTCATGTTCGGACAGCCGATCTGCAGGAAATCGACGGGACCGCTGACAGGATGGCACAGCGCGTCGATGTGCACGTCCAGGTCGTGGTCGGTAATGGTGAACTCCGCTACCGGCGCGTGACCGCCCATCGCCATCTCGTACGTCTGCGCCTCCGGGGACGTTCCGACGATGAGGCACATCTCACAGCCGCTGGCTGTGGCCAGCGCCGTGAAGAAGCTCTTCAGCAGCGTCGTATCGGCTTTCGGGAAATCGCCGCAGATGACCGGGATCGCGTTCGGCGCGAGCCGCTGACCCACCGCAAAGCCAAGCACGTCCCAGCGCTGTTTCGTCGAAAGGTCGCAGGCCATATGGAACACGTGCGTCCCGTGGCGGTTCTCCGGCAGATGCAGGCCCCACTTCGGCGTGCGGCCGCAGATGGCCGCGCAGAACGTCGTGATGCCGCCCCCGCCGTTGCAGCGGGCGCCCAGTACGGAATTGCAGTACAGGACGTTGGAGCTCTCGGTGGTCACGACGACCTCGCCCATCGTGGGCACCCAGCCCGCCAGATAAGGCGCGCAGGTGCTGCCGACGATCACACCGTGGTCCGATGCCGCTTTCAGGATGGCCATGTTGTTGTCGAAGAACGCCTTCGTCTGCTGCGTCCATTCCCAGCCGAAACTGTCGGTGCAGTGCACGTCGTCCAGGACAAAGGTACCCCGGTTGAATTCGTGGAATTCCTTCGGGTCCAGCCCGCCGCACTTGCGCAGCGTCTGCCAGTCGTCGTAGCCTTTCGCCAGCGTTTCGGGGCTGTCGAGATATCCGTCCGGGAAATCCGCGGGCGACGCGGTCGATCCGCAGCACAGGTGCGCCTTCGTGACCGGCACCAGTTCCTCCGCGCCTAAGATCTCCGCAAGTTCTATGATCTTGCCCAGGGCGACGCGCTTGGCTTCGCCTTCTTCGCCCGCAAGCATCCGTTTTTCTTCTTCCGTCAGCCTTACCATGGATGCCTCCTATTCCTTCATGCCGTAGAGGTGCGGTTTTCTTGCGCTCAGGATGGGAAGCTGCTCCCGCACGCGTCCGACTTCGTCCAGGTCGATGTCCACGACCGTGACGCCTTCGTTCTCCCCTGCATCCGCCAGGACTCTGCCCCAGGGATCGCAGACGATGGAATGCGCGTAGGAATGGTACACGCCGTACTTATCCTGCGCCGGCGCGACGCCGATCGTGAACAGCTGATTGTCCACGGCCCGTGAACGGAATGCGAGTTCCCAGTGCAGGGGGCCCGTCGTCATGTTGAAGGCAGCGGGAACAAAGATGGCTTCCGCGCCTTTGAGCGCCATGCAGCGGAACAGTTCGGGAAAGCGGATGTCGAAGCAGACAGCAAGACCGAACCAGTGGCCGGCGGTGTGGAACATCGTCACGCCGTCACCTGCGGTAAACACCTCGGATTCGTGGAAATGCTGGCCGCCTTCGACGTCGATGTCGAACAGGTGGGCTTTGCAGTGCCTGGCGCGCTGGCTGCCATCGCGTGCGAACACGAACGAAGCGTTGTAGATCCTGCCGTCCTCTTCCTCCGGGAAAGTGCCGCCTATCAGGGTCACGTTCGCGTCCTTGGCCATGCGGGACAGTTCCGTATAGATGTGACCTCCGACAGGCTCCGCGAATTTCGGAAAATACTCGTTGGCATAGGGACAGCAGAACATCTCGGGCAGCATGGCGATGCGCGCACCTTCCCTGCCTGCGTGAAGGACAAGAGCCCTGGCCTTCTGCAGGTTTTTCTCCTTGTCCATGCCGACTTTCATCTGTATGAGTGCGATCTTCATGAGGGTCTCCTCCCTTACGTTTTCAGTATAACATAAAAGAGCATCCTCATCGGATGCTCTTTTGGATATGCGGAGATGGTTCCTTATGCTCTTCCCTTGTAGAACGCCTTGCCGATCAGCATGACGACGGCGAAGACGATCAGATACCAGAAGTTCTCCATCCTGTGGCCGACCAGAGAGGCATAGACCATGAACAGGGAGCCTGCGATCGCCAGGACGGGGATGACGTAACGGCGCGCGCCGGTCTCGTCTTTGGCCTGTCTCATCCAGTTGATGAAGATGGGGATGTACATCGCGTAGATCGTGATGATCGGGAGTTCGGATGCGTCGAAGCTGAACGGGACGCTCTCGAACGCGGTGCCGCTGAAGGCTTTTACGCTGCCCCAGGTCTCCAGAAGGCTCGCCAGAACGAAGTAGCAGCCCCAGAACGCGCAGAGCAGCAGGCCGAATACCGCGGAGTTGTTCGGCAGGTTGGACGCCTTGTCCACCTGGGCGAACAGTTTGGGCTTGGGACCTTCGCCGCGCGCAGCCAGAGAATAGATGCCGCGGCAGCAGCCGAGCATCAGACCGTTCATGGTGCCTGCACAGGAGATCGCGACGAAGAGGTTCAGGATGTTGCCGAGCACGCCGCCGAAGATGTTGACGAACGCCTTCGTAGCGCCTTCCGCCATCAGAACTTCCACGGAAGCGCCGCCGGCCACGCCGATGTAATAGCAGATATACGTAACGATAATTATGATGCCACCGATGATGAGCGCCTTCGGCAGATTGCGCTTGGCGTCCTTCAGTTCCGCGTTGATGGACGTCGCGATGATCCAGCCTTCATACGCGAACGAAGTCGCGCAGACAGAAGCGAGCAGAGGCGCAGCGCTTCCGCCGGCCGAGGCCGATGCGGTCGCGAAATTGCTGACGAGCATGTGGTTCGGTCCGATGAGGCCGACGATGACGCCGACGACAGCCATCAGGAACAGCGGGACCAGTTTGATGACCGTGGTGGTCGTCTGGAATTTGCCCGCAAGCTTCGGCGACAGCGCGTTCACCAGATAAGCGCAGACGAGGAAGAACATCATGAGGCACATGCATTCCGGTCCGATGACGCATCCGCCCTGCTCAGCCGGGATCACGAGCGGAAAATTCGGCCAGCACGAGGTGATGAACACCAGCGTATAGCGGGCCGTCAGCCACGCCAGGATGACGGTGAGAGACGGATAGTAGATGATGCTGAGGAACCAGCCGATATAATAACCGTAACGGGGTCCGACCGTGGCTTCCGCGTAGTCGACGATGCCGTTGACCTTCTCGTATCTCTGCGCCATGGCTGCAAAGGCCAGGATGCAGAAGATCATGATCAGACCGCCGATGATCCACGCGACGATACCGAGCGGCATGTTACCTTCGGTCTTCTGCAGGATCGTCTGGGCTTTGAAGAACACGCCCGATCCGATAACGATACCTACGACCATGCAGATCGCGGTAAAGAGCCCGTATTTGCGTTCCAGTTTGTTTTCCATAAAGTTCTCCTTAGTGGGGTCGACCCCGGGTATTTGCGCTTTCTCAACAAAACGGCGCCCCGGTGGGACGCCGTTTCTTTTGTGGTGCAGGTAAGAGGAGTCGAACCTCCATGAAATTGCTTTCACACGGACCTGAACCGTGCGCGTCTGC
>JAFZRG010000193.1 GCA_017619985.1 Bacillota bacterium
CAGCAGGTGCTCGACGATCTTCTGAAGACCGTCGAGGTCCCAGACAGCCTCAGGTAAGCCGTGAAGACCGTGAGAAAAAGAAGGATCATATGGGCCGTGTGGCTGATCTGCGCCGCGCTGCAGTGGCTCTTCGAGAACAACGCCGCCACGTTGGCGCTGCTGATCGCCTCGGTTGCCATACCGCTGCTGTCAGTTGCGGCCGCGGTGCGCAGAAGCAAAAGCGCGGAACTTACTGCGCAGACAGCAGGGACGGATCTGACTGTCCGCGTGAAGGGGACCGGTCTTTTTGCCCTCGCCGCAGGAGACGTGTCCTGTGAAAACCGCCTGACCGGCGAACAGACGCAGGCGGAACTGCGTTTCCCTCCGGCGCTTTCCGGCGAGAGCGAGTATGTGCTGCACGTCGATACGGCGCACTGCGGTACGCTGAGGCTTCGTCCGCAGGTGCGCGTACAGGATCTTTTCGGACTGTGGCAGAGCGGACCTCTTCGCTGCGAAGAGGAATACGTTACGATAGCGCCTAAGCTGATGCCGCTGCAGATCGTGCTGGCGGACAACACGGCGGTCCGCTCGGACAGCGAAAAGTATTCGCAGAACAGACCGGGCAGCGATCCCAGCGAAACGTTCGCCATCCGCGAATACGTCCCCGGCGACCCGATCCGTCAGATCCACTGGAAACTGTCGCAGAAGACGGACGAGCTGATGCTGCGCGAACTGGGTCTTCCCATCGCGACGCAGATCCTGCTCATCTTCCGCAATCTGCGCACGGAAAAGGAGACCGTTCCCGCGGAAACGGCGGATGCTATGGCGAAGACCTACCTGTCAGTCTCGTACGCGCTGCAGAGCGAAGGCCTCGTCCATACGGCCGCGTTCGCGGAGGACGGCAGGTTCGTCCTGATGAGCGTGGAGAGCGAGCTCGACCTGCACGAGATGCAGGAGCGCTTCCTGACGGCAGGCTGGGAAGCGGAGAGCGGGGAACTGCTCCGCCTGCTGCTCGAGACTCCCAGCGCGCACGTCGTGATCGTCAGCGCCGCTGTGCCGCCCGACGCGCAGTCCCTGAGCGTCAACGGCAGCCTCGTGACCCTGCTGATGCCTTCCCAAGCTGAAATTCCCTCTATTTTGGAGATCTAGATATACCATATGAAACGTGCCGGCACATTGCAGCTCAATACCGTCGAAACAGCACCGAAAGCGCTTGTCCTTGCGAAAGCGCTGCTTCCTGCTGCGCCTCTTTACGCGGCATTGGCGCTGGCTGCCGGCAGGATGTTCGGGTTTGCGTTCGATGCGGCTGCATTTTTCTGCGGCCTGGCGCTTCTGGCGGTCTGCACTGTTCTGCCCAAACGGGCCGGCGTTCGGCTGTCTGTTGCTTTTGCGGCCGGCGCAGTACTTTCGCTTGCTGCGCTGCCCGTTGTACGCGCCGGCGCCATGGAACTGGCCAACCGCCTGTTCGCCTTCAGCGAAGCGAGCAACGCGTATGCCTATGAGTATTTCGAACAGGCTTCCGCAGAGGCCGCTGCCGTGCGGCTGGCTCTGCTGTGCGCCGCGCTGCTGTGCGGCGCTGTCTGCGCGCTTGCCCGCCGTACAGCGTTCGTGCCTATCGCGCTGTTCGTTCTGCTCGTTCTGTTCCAGACATATTTCGGGGTCACGCCGGGCATCTGGCGCAATCTGTTCGTTTTTGCCTGTCTTGCGTTTTTGCTCTGCGCGAAACGGTCGGAGATCCGAACAGGCGCTGTCCCTGCTGTCCTCTTTGCGGTCATCGCCGCAGCGGTGCTGACCGCCGTTCCGGGGCCGATCGCGGCTGTGGAAGACTATTCCGAGCATCTGCGCGACGAACTGGGACGGACCATGATGCAGATCACGCAGCCGGAGCCGCCGCAGGTGGCGGGGGTCAATGAAGTCCATGAGGAATCGCGCCTTTCGGAAGAGGACGCAAACATAGACGAGTCTTCGGAACAGGGCCAGCGGCCGTTCGAACATCAGACGCAGGCTGAACAGGAGATCTCCCGGCCGCACCGCGTCGACTGGCTGAAGATCGTTCTATGGCTTCTTGCGCTCGTCGCGGTCCTTGTCGTGCCGTTCGCGCCTTTCCTGTTCATCAACCGCGCCCGCAGACGTTCCTGGGAGAAACGCGCCGCCTTCGCGGACGAAGACAATGCGGCCGCCATCCGCGCCATGTTCCGGCATACGGTCGACTGGCTGTGCGCCTGCGGCATGGAGACTCAAAACCGTCCATTTGCCCAGTGCCGCGACGGAGCAGCCGCTCTGCTCTCGGAAGAGTACGGTGAACGCTATGCCGAAGCTGCCCGCATCTGGGAAGAGGCTGCCTACAGCGATCATGCGATGGACGGGGATCAGCGCGAACTCGTGCGGGGGCTGATGGAAGAGACCGAAAAGACGCTTTACGAGCGCGCGGACAGAAAGACCAGGCTGCGCCTGAAATACGGTGCCTGCCTCTGCGAGGGATGAGCCGATGAAGAAGAGAACGCTTTGTTTATTCTTGGCCGTCCTGATGACGCTTCTGCCCGGCTGCCGCGTGCGCACGACGCTGCTGCCGCAGGAAGAGACGCAGGAGATCCAGACTGCCGACGTGCAGGAGACGGTGCAGCTGCCCGAAGAAACGCCCCTGCAGGAAGAACCGGAAGAATCGCCGGAGGCGGAGATCCCGGACGAGGAACCTGCCGCCGATCCCGACGCGCCTTCCGTCCAGACGGAGGATTCCGACCGCAGGACTTTCGAGGAAGAAAGCAGCGGCGAACTGACGCCGGAGGCGGAGACACCTGTCTACGAACCGGCGGAAGAGCCTGCCGAAACGCCGGCGGAAGCGGAGATCCCGGCGGAAGGAGAGGGCGGTGACCCGGTCAATGTGATCGCGGACGACGCGGATCTGCAGACGACGGAGACCGTTCCCGCCGAGGAAGCGGATCAGCTCGGAACGGATGAGGACGGAGAAACGGCGGACAGCATGCAGACCTATTATCTGACGCTTCTGGATTCCCGCCTGGGCGCTCTGTTCGAATGCAAGCGCCTGTACGTCTACTGGGAGACCGCGGAAGAATACCGCACGGTCCTGAACGGGTCGCGCGAGCATCAGATCATCCTCGGGGCCGGCGCCTACGACGTCTCCTCGAAACTGCTGGCGGAGAACCTGACCGTGGATGCGGGCTGGGTGAGCCGCAAGAATCCGGACGTCATCGTGAAAGCGGTCGACCGCGCCTCGCTCGAGCAGGGAGCTGCCATCTGCCAGGAACTCGCGGGCAGGCCTGAATGGGCCGGCATCGCCGCGGTGCAGCAGGGTCACGTTCTGCTGATCGCGGAAGACCTGCTGAACACGCAGGCGGGCCAGATCGGAGCCATGCTCTATCTGGCAAAATTCATGTATCCGGACCAGATGACGGACGTCGACCCCGACGAAGCGCTGCGCGCGCTCACGGAAGAAGCTTCCGGTACGGCCGCGTCCGGGCGCTATGTGTACGGACTGTGACGCGAAGGGAGGAACGTTTCTTTTGAACACACGCATGCAGAAGATGATCTATTCCGCCCTGTATCTGGCCGTCGCGCTGGTTTTGCCCTTCGTGACGGGTCAGATCCCTGAGATCGGTTCGATGCTTTCCCCGATGCATATCCCCGTGCTGCTCTGCGGTTTCGTCTGCGGCTGGCAGTGGGGCCTGGGCGTCGGTCTGATCGCACCGCTGCTGCGCTCCATGCTGTTCGGCATGCCGCCGCTGTATCCGACGGCGATCGCCATGACGTTCGAACTGCCGGTCTACGGCGCCGTCGCAGGGATCCTGTACCGCCTGCTGCCGAAAAAGACATGGGCGATCTACGTCTCGCTCATCACAGCCATGATCTGCGGACGCGTGGTCTGGGGCGCGGCCCGCTACGTGCTGGCAGGTCTTTCGGGCACGGAATTCCCGATGTCCGCATTCCTGGCCGGAGCGGTCTTCAACGCGGTCCCGGGCATCATCCTGCACATCATCCTGATCCCGGTCCTGGTCCGGGTCCTGCAGAAGGCCGGCCTGATGCTGAACGAAGAGAAATGAGGAGGAACGGATGGAACTTTTAAGAACGGAACTGGAGATCGGCCTTGCGCAGCCGGTGCGCATTTTGCAGGTCTCGGACAGTCACCT
The DNA here is from genome assembly GCA_017619985.1 of Bacillota bacterium. Taxonomy (GTDB): domain Bacteria; phylum Bacillota; class Clostridia; order Peptostreptococcales; family Anaerovoracaceae; genus RUG11894. The sequence continues at coordinate 4,125 of JAFZRG010000193.1, forward strand.
GAGCGCCTGCTGCGACGAGGACAGCGAAAAGGCGAAAGAAAA
>JAFZRG010000194.1 GCA_017619985.1 Bacillota bacterium
ACCCCGGTGAAGATCCTGGCCATCGTGCTCAACCTCGCAGGCTGCACGCTCACCGTTACGAACGGGGATTTCTCCGGGGTCAGTTTTGCCGTGACCGGCGTCATCTTCGGCGTGCTTGCGGGATTCTTCTACGCATTGGTCACGATCTTCGGCAAGTACCTGGGCGACAATGTCGACCCCTATGTCACGTGCTTCTACAATTTCCTGTTCGGCACGTTCTTCCTGGTGCTGTTCACCAGGCCGTGGACGCTGGACTTTTCCGTGTTCACCCCGAAGGTCTATCTGCTCGGCGCAGGCATCGGCCTCTGCGGCACTGTCCTTCCCTATATCTTCTACATGACCGGCCTCACCCGTCCGGTGGAGGCTTCGAAAGTGCCGCTGATCGCCTCGGTCGAGACCGTCGTAGCGGCTCTGCTGGGCGTTCTGCTGTTCCACGAAGCGTTCGGCATCGCGAAGCTGACAGGGATCATCCTGGTCTTCCTGTCCGTAGCGGTCATCAACAAGGCAAAATAAAACCGCAGAGCAAACGCTCTGCGGTCCTTTTTTACCTCTATTATGCTGTGTAATCTTCGACGCACTTGACGATGTCGGCGACGGTCTTGAACTCCTCCGCGACTTCGTCGGGGATCTCGATATCGTATTCATCTTCCAGCGCCATGATGATCTCGACGGCGTCGAGAGAGTCGGCTTCCAGATCCTTTGTGAGGCTGGTCTCCATGGTGATCTCTTCTATATCATCTACGCTGAGCTGTTCTGCGATGATCTCACGTACTCTTTCAAAAATCATGTTTACCTCCGGTATGATGCGGCGCAGGCCGCCTTTTCAAACACTACTTAAATTATAAACCCTGTGTATGCGTATGCAAGTGTTTTTAGCGATCTTCCTGCAATTGCATCCAATTATCGTAGGCTTCCTCCAGCTGCGCTTTCGCGTCCAGAAGCTCAGAATGGACGATCCTGGCCTTTTCCGGGTCGGAGTATATTTCCGGCAGGCAGAGCCTGTTTTCGAGCTCTGTGACCCGATTTTCGGCCTCTGAGACCATCTCCTCGGCAGCCTGGAGCTGCTTCTCTTTTCTGCGCTTCGCCGCGGCTTCTTCCTTTTCCTTCTGGCGCAGCTGCGCGCGTTCTTCCTTCGTGAGGATCTTCTGCGCGTCTTCGCCTGCGGCGTTTTTCGCCAGGCTTTCCAGATAGGCTTTGCCGGAGGTCACGGACGAGGATTTCTGTTCGTAATAGTCGTAGCTGCCCAGATACGGCGTGATGCCGTCCGCCTTCAGTTCGTAGATCGCCGTGGGGATCTTCTGCAGCAGGTAGCGGTCGTGCGAGACGATCAGCAGCGTGCCGGGGAAGTCGAGCAGGGCGTCTTCGAACACTTCCTTCGCCGCGATGTCCAGATGGTTCGTGGGTTCGTCGAGGATCAGGAAATTGGCGCCGGTCATCATGAGTTTCAGGAGCGACAGCTTCGCTTTTTCTCCGCCGGCCAGATCCTTTACCTGCTTGAAGACGTCGTCTCCGTAGAAGCCCAGCCTGCCCAGCAGCTTGCGCAGCTCGACCTGGTCGTATTTGATGTAGGTGGAATGCACCTCTTCAAGCACGGTCTTCTCCGGGTCCAGCAGTTTCTGCTCCTGGTCGTAGTAGCCGCACATGACGTTCTGGCCCAGGCGCAGCCAGCCGCTGTCGGGCTGCAGCTGCCCGAGGATGATCTTCAGCAGCGTCGTCTTGCCCACCCCGTTCGGGCCGACCATGCAGATGCGGTCGCCTTTCTTGATATCCATGTTGACCCCGGTGAACAGCTGTTTTCTGCCCTCCGGGCCTTCGAACGACATGGCGAGGTCTTCCGCCAGCAGCACGTCCTGCCCGCTCTTCAGCTTCTCGTCGAAGCGGATCTTCAGTTTTTCGCGGAACAGGGTGGGCTTGTCGGGCACGTCCAGCATGGCCAGGCGCTTTTCGCGGGACTGCGCCCGCTTGACGAGATGCTCCGTGTTGTGTTCCTTGAAGCGCCGGATGATCTCCTCCTGGCGCGCGACCTCCGCCCGGAACTGTTCGTAATGCTTTAGATCCTGCTCGTACTGCAGCTGCTTCTTTTCTTTATAGGCCGTATAGTTTCCGTCGTAAGCCTTCAGGTGACGCCGCTCGATCTCGAAGATGCGGGTCGCGATCTTATCGAGGAAGTACCGGTCGTGCGAGATGATGATCAGCGTGCCGCGGTAGCCTTTCAGATAGCCCTCCAGCCACTTGAGCATGCCGATGTCCAGATGGTTCGTCGGTTCGTCCAGCAGAAGGATATCCGGTTCCTGCAGCAGCAGGGAAGCCATGGCCAGGCGCGTGCGTTCTCCGCCGGAGAGCGTGCCGACCGGCTTGTCGAGATAGTCGTCCGCGAACGCCAGGCTGCGCAGGATGCCGCGCAGGCCCTTGTCGTAGGTATATCCGTGGCGCTCTTCAAACGCGGCTTTCTGCTCGTCCGTCGCGGCTTTCGAGACCTCTTCGGCCACGGTGCCTCCGTCTGGGAAGTGATCCCGCTGCTTCAGATAGCCGAGGCTTGCGCCGCGCTCGAAGTACAGTTCGCCGCTGTCGGGGGTCAGTTCGCCCGCCAGGATGCGCATCAGCGTGCTCTTGCCCGCGCCGTTCGCGCCGACGATGCCGATGCGGTCGCCCGCATTCACGTGGAACGTGATGTCTTCCAGCACGGACTCGATCCCGAAGCTCTTATTCAGTTTGGACGCTGTGATGATGCTCATAACCAAATCATTTTACCATAAAGAAAGTATTGTCACAAATCGGGGGTTAGTGATAAAATTAACAAAGGTGATTTACACCCTGAGAGGACAGAACATGAAACAGAACGAAAAGATCTCAACGGCGGTCATCAGAAGACTACCCAGATATTTGCGGGCCCTCGAGGATCTCGAAAACAGCAATACCGAGAGGATCTCTTCCGGAGAGCTTTCGAAACTCATAGGATATACCGCTTCGCAGATCCGTCAGGATCTCAACCACTTCGGCGGCTTCGGCCAGCAGGGCTACGGCTACAACGTCAAGGACCTGAAGGCCGAGATCGAGAAGATCCTCGGTCTCGGGACCCGGTACAGGATGGTCATCGTCGGATCCGGCCGCCTCGGCCAGGCCATCAACAGTTTTATCAGGTCCTACAGTGACGATTTCTGCGTCACATCCCTGTTCGACGTCAAGGAAGACCTGATCGGCAAGGAGAAGAGCGGCGTGCTGATCCGCTCCGTGGACAGTCTGACGGAATATCTGAAGGACAATCCGACGGATATCGGGGTCATCACGGTGACGAAGGAGAACGCGCAGAGCGTCTGCGACAAGCTGGTGGCGGGCGGCGTGAGAGGCATATGGAACTTTGCCCCCACCGACCTGGACTGCAGGGCGGATATCCCGATGGAAAACGTCCATCTCTCCGACAACCTGCACAGCCTCGTGTACTACATCAATCATCCCGAACAGATCTAGACAAGAAAAAAACAGCCGTTTCTGCGAGGAAACGGCTGTTTGTTCCTTGCTTATGCCTGAGCTTATGCCTGGGTAGGTGCTCCTACGGGGCAGGTGCCAGCGCAAGCGCCGCATTCGATGCACTTTTCAGCGTCGATCTCGTACTTGCCGTCGCCTTCTGCGATAGCTTCTACGGGACAATCCGCTGCGCAAGCGCCGCAGCTGATGCAAGCATCACCGATTACATATGCCATGTTCTTTTCCTCCTTTTGTAAAAATGACGTCATTCGGACCTCTAAGTCCAAGGACAGTATAGCATATTTTTTAAATTTGCAACAAAAACTTTTATTACAGTTCTTTTACAGGTTTTCATGAAGATCTACGGTCTTTCCGGCAAGAGCGGAACGGGAAAAAGCTATAACGCGAGCGAGCTCTGCTACCGCATGAACATCCCCGCCATCATCGATGACGGGCTGTTCATCTACGGCACGAGCATCGCTGCGGGCGTCTCCGCCAAGAAGCAGGAGACCCGGATCGGCGCGGTCAAGACGGCCCTGTTCATGGACAACGATCACTGCGCCCAGGTGCGGGCAGCGATCCGCAGGACAAAGCCGTCCGCCATCCTCATCCTCGGCACGTCTGACGACATGGTGGAGAAGATCGCAGACCGCCTCGGCCTGCCGAAACCGTCGCGCATCATCCACATCGAGGACATCACGACGCCCGCGCAGAGGAGCAAGGCGTCCAAGGAGCGCGCGGAGGACGGCACGCACATCATCCCGGCGCCCACGTTCGAGGTCAAACGCCAGTTCTCCGGCTATTTCCTGGATCCGAAGCGTTCCCTGAAAAACATGAGCTACAAGCGCCCCCTCGCGACGGAGAAGACCGTGGTGAGGCCGACGTTCAGCTATCTGGGCCGCTATGAGATCTCAGACAAGGTCATCAGCGACATCGTGCACCTGATGGCCGAGGCGACCCCGGGCGTGGCGAACGTTCTGTGGGTCAGCAGCCAGAACAGCGATGCCGGGCTCTATATCCGCATGGTGCTGCAGTTCGAGTACGGCTGCAGGGTGAAGACGGCCGCGCTGGCCATGCAGAGGGCGGTGCACGACGAGGTCGCTTACATGACCGCGTTCAACGTGCTCGGCGTCGAAGCGGAGATCCGCGGGTTTAAATTCAAATAGTTGATTTTAGGTATTGCATTCGCCGGAAAAGAGAGTATAATCAATTTAGCACTCAGGGATAGTGAGTGCTAATAAAATGTCAGAAAACAAAATTTACATACGAAGGGAGATCGTAAAAATGACAGTGAAACCGTTAGGCGACAGAGTTCTCATCAAGAGACTGGAAGCAGAAGAGAAGACGAAGGGCGGCATCATCCTGGCAGGCTCTGCCAAGGAACAGCCCCAGATGGCGGAAGTCATCGCAGCCGGTCCCGGAACCGATGAGGTCAAGATGGAAGTCAAGGCGGGCGACAAGGTGATCTTCTCCAAGTACGCAGGTACCGAGATCAAGGTCGACGAAGAAACGCTCATCATCATGTCCCAGAAGGACATTCTCGCAATCGTGGAGTAGGAGGCAGCAACCATGGCAAAAGAGATCAATTACGGCGAAGAAGCAAGAAGAAAGCTGCAGTCCGGCGTGGACCAGCTTGCCAATACAGTCAAGATCACGCTCGGCCCCAAGGGCAGGAACGTGCTCATCGAGAAGAAATACGGCAGCCCGCTCATCACGAACGACGGCGTGACCATCGCCAGAGAGATCGAGCTCGAGGATGCGTTTGAAAATATGGGCGCCCAGATCGTCAAGGAAGTCGCTTCCAAGACGAACGACGTCGCGGGCGACGGCACCACCACCGCCACGCTGCTGGCCCAGTCCATCATCCGCGAAGGTTTCAAGAACGTCGCAGCAGGCGCCAACCCGATGATCCTCAAGAGGGGCATCCAGGGCGCGGTCGACGTAGCCGTCGAGGAGATCAAGAAGAACTCCAAGAAAGTCGATAACAAAGAAGCTATCGCGAACGTCGCTTCCGTTTCCGCCAGCGACGAAGAGATCGGTCATATGATCGCGGACGCGATGGAGAAGGTCGGCAATGAGGGCGTCATCACCGTGGAGGAATCCAAGTCCATGACCACGGCGCTGGACGTCGTCGAAGGCATGCAGTTCGACAGAGGCTATCTGTCCGCCTACATGGTCAACGACCCCGATAAGATGGAAGCCAACCTGGCCAACCCGTACATCCTGATCACCGACAAGAAGATCTCCAATATCCAAGAGATCCTGCCCGTGCTCGAGCAGATCGTCCAGAGCGGCAAGAAGCTGCTGATCATCGCGGAAGACGTCGAGGGTGAAGCCCTGGCGACGCTGGTCGTCAACAAGCTGAGAGGCACGTTCGACTGCGTGGCGGTCAAGGCTCCGGGCTTCGGCGACAGACGCAAGGAAATGCTGAAGGACATCGCGGTCCTGACCGGCGGCACCGTCATCTCCTCCGAACTCGGCTACGAGCTGAAGGACGCCACCGTGGACATGCTGGGCACCGCGAATACCGTCAAGGTGACCAAGGACAACACCACGATCGTGGACGGCGCAGGCTCCAAGGAAGAACTGGCCGCCAGAGTCGCGCAGATCCGCGCGCAGCTGGAAGAGACCACATCCGAATTCGATAAGGAAAAGCTGCAGGAGAGACTGGCCAAGCTGTCCGGCGGCGTAGCGGTCATCCAGGTAGGCGCAGCCACCGAGACCGAGATGAAGGAAAAGAAGCTGAGGATCGAGGATGCCCTGAACGCCACGAGAGCGGCGGTCGAAGAAGGTATCGTGCCCGGCGGCGGCGTGGTCCTGTGCAACATCATCCCGGCGGTCAAGGAATGGGCCGACAAGCAGACCGGCGACGTCAAGACCGGCGCGCAGATCATCGTGAGAGCTCTGGAAGAGCCCGTACGCCAGATCGCGGAGAACGCGGGCTATGAAGGCAGCGTCGTCGTGGCAGCCGTCAAGGCGGCCGACAAGGGCGTAGGCTTCAACGCAGCGACCGAGCAGTACGAAGACATGATGGCGGCCGGCATCGTCGATCCGACGAAGGTGACCCGCTCCGCGCTGCAGAACGCGGCTTCCGCATCCAGCCTGCTGCTCACCACAGAGGCCGGCATCGTGGACATCAAGGAACCCGAACCCCCCATGCCCGCAGGCGCGGGAATGGGCGGCGGCATGGGCATGATGTAAAGCCCGGACGCTGAAAAGCGATATCAGAACGGAAAAGACCCGGCGCGGAAGACCGCGCCGGGTTTTATATTGCCGCAGCCGTCCAAAACCTGCTACAATAAGGGCAAATAAGTCTTTATTATTTTCAGAGGAAGGACTGTGTATCATGAAGAAATTACTTGCTATCATTCTCTGTCTCGCCATGGTGCTGGGCAGCGTCACGACGGCCGGCGCCATCAGCTTTTCCGACGTGCCGGAAGGCTCCTACTATTTTGAACCGGTCTATAACATCGCCTGGTTCGGCATCATCAGCGGTTTCCCGGACGGTTCCTTCAAACCGGCCAGCCCCATCACCAGAGCCCAGATGGCGGTCATGCTGGTGAACATGCAGAAGCTTTCGCCGTATTCCGCGGCAAATCCCAGATTCAGCGACGTTCCGAAAACGCACTGGGCATACAAATATGTGGAAGCTGCGGCAGACGCCGGCTTTATCAACGGATATCCCGACGGTACGTTCCGGCCGGACCGCAACGTCTCCTATAACGAAGCGCTCACCATGATCGTCGCACTGATGGGCTATACGCTCAAGGATCTGGGGGGCACCTATCCGACCGCTTTCACGAACAAGGCAAGGGATCTGGGGATCCTGAACACCTGTGCGATCCTGGGAGACAGCCCCGCGACCCGGGCCAACGTATCCTGCTTCCTGAGAGATTCCATCATCGCGAACTGGAACGATTACGATGTCTTCAAATATGTAGGATCCGGCTACAAGGTCGAGCTCGGTGCGGACGGAATCTATACGATCACGCAGGGCATCACAAAGAAGGAAGGCTATCTGATCTCCCTGTATATCGAGAACACCTCGGCATCGCCGCTCCCCGTCAGCGCGTCGTCGTTCAGCACCTATATCAACGGAGAACTGACCCAGGTAGATACGTCCGCCTACGACGCCTTTCATGAATATACGCTTCCGTCCGGCAGCATCCCGGCCGGAACGACGAAGCGGATCGATCTGATGTACACCACCGATAAGGTGCTGGAACATATCTCGATACAGCCGGATCTCTCCTCCGGGAGCGAATGCCCTCTGATCGAACTGAACTTCTAGGACCGTCCGAAAAGTTGTGTTTTACGCCGCTGCGTTTTTCGCAGCGGCCTTTTTTCTGCCCGGGTTTGGTGTTATACTATAGGGTAATAATGCAAAAGGAGGACGGGATGAGATCAAAGATCCTGATCGCGCTTCTGCTGGTCGCGGTGCTTGTTCTGACCGGCTGCAGGCACAGGAACGAGCCGGTCGCGGATCCGGCGCAGGAGCCGCAGG
>JAFZRG010000195.1 GCA_017619985.1 Bacillota bacterium
ATGCTGCGGTTGAGACCGGAGATGATGCCCTGGCTCATGGAACGTTCGAATTCCAGGCCAAGCGGGTTGCCGATGGCCGCGGCGTACGCACCGATCTTCACGGTGTCGGAATCGCCGAGCTCCGCGGCGACCAGGTTGCCGGTATCCTCGATCTTGATGACCGCGAGGTCCAGCGTGGCGTCGTTCCAAAGAACGGTGCCTTCCACATCGGAGCCGTCGTACAGGCTGACGGTGACGGATTTTGCGTCGCCGTCGTTGACCACGTGGGAGTTGGTCAGGATGTAGCCAGCCTTATCGACGATGACGCCGGTGCCGATCATGGTGGTATCGTAAGTGCCTCCGCCGTTGTTGCCCCAGCCGAAGAAGTCGCCGAAGCCGCCGAAATAATCGCCGAAACCGCTGTAGCTCTGCGTGGCGACCGTGGAGATACCCACGACGGACGGCAGCGCCTTCTCCGCGATGGCTTCCGCGATGGTCATGTCATCGGTGGTCTTGATGCTGACGGTGTTTGCCGCTGAATACCCCCCTGTCACGGCGGATCCTTCCGCCCCCGATTCTACGGACTGCGTCGTGCGGCCGGCCTGCGCCGCCGGGACCCAGCCCTTGCCGACTGCGAAATTGTACGCGTAAGCGCCCCCGAATCCGCAGCCGAATGCGATCGCTGCGATCAGCAGGATCGCGACCAGTTGTCCGATTCCTTTTTTCATGTTTTTCTAATCCCCTTTCTTTTCGTCTGTTCAGACGGTGTACACGGGGCTTTGCTCTGTCCGCGGCAGGATCCGTATTCTGACCCCTGCCGACAGAAGCCCGCGTTCTTCCAGGATATTGCTCATCGTTGCCATAGCCATTTCCGGGAAATTGTTTTCCTGGCTCAGGTGCGCCAGCAGCACGGTGCGCTGCCGGACCTGCCCTTCCGCCGCTTCCTCCTCGAGCGCCAGGGCCAGGGCTTTCGCCGCCGCCTCATTCGAGAGGTGACCCTTCTCGCTCAGGATGCGCTGCTTCAGGAACCACGGATAGCGGCCCATGCGCAGGATGTTCTCGTCGTGGTTGCTTTCCAGCACCAGGATGTCCGCGCCCCGGATCTGATCCATGACGGGCGGGGTCACGATGCCGGTGTCCGTGACGATGGAGAGCTGCCTGCCGCCCCGGCAGAAGCTGAATCCCGCAGGGTCCCCCGTGTCGTGCGATACGGGGAAACTGTCGATTTCCAGATCACCGATGGTGAACGACGCGCCTGTTTCGAAGGCCTGCAGCCTTTCCGCAGGGATGTCCACGCAGCTTTCCCGGACCGTCGCCGGGTTGGCGTAGACCGCTGCGTCCGTCGTTTTCAGCAGGCCGGCCAGACCCTTGACGTGGTCGCTGTGGCTGTGGGTCACGAGCACCGCCGAAAGGCGGGTCGGAGCCAGGCCGATGGCGGCCAGCCGTTCCCGGATCTGCCTGCCGCTGATCCCGGCGTCCACCAGCACAAAGGTGTCTCCGCCGCGGACCACGTAGCAATTTCCGCTGCTCCCGCTTGCGAGGGAGCAAATGGCTAAATTCATTCTTTCAAAATTCTCCTGGATTATGGACAAGATCTGTGACGGAATTGTGTCGTTTTCCGCACGGATTCTTGTGTTTTGTGTTTATTCTCCGTATGCGTCGATGTAGTACGTGCGGCCGTCGACGACGATGCGCCAGGCGGGCGACGCCGTATCCTGCGCCGCATAGGAGGACTCATCCGGCGAGAGCAGGTAGACGAGCCTGATCTCTTCCACGTGCATGCCCTTCACGGAACCTTCCGCGCTCAGCTGCGCGTAGAGTTTCAGCAGCGCTTTCGCGGCCGGGATGGTCTCGGCAGCCTGCTGGCCTTCTCCCGCAAACTCAAACCCGACCTCTTCTCCCTGCAGGACGACGGGATAGCTTTTATAATATCCGCCCTGCGCGCCTTCGCCGGAGCGCAGCAGCCGCAGGAACAGGACCGGCAGTTTTTCCGCTTTTTCCGGCACCGCCGCTTCGATCTGCATGCCTTCGTGCTCCAGGAACGCCACAGCGTCTTCCGCTGCCTGACGCTCCTGCGCCTGCCGCGAGCTGTACTGCGCCAGCAGGTTGCCTCCGATCAGCAGGTTCGCCGCCAGAAGGACCGCGATGATGATGTTCTTCGCTTTCGACCAGTCCATCGCGTCCCCCTAATCTCTCGTAAACCCCAAAGGCACCGCATCGTACAGCCCGAAGAAGAACTTCGTGCCGCCTTCCATGGTGATGACCCAGGCAGGCGTCAGCGCGTCTTCGCTGGCGATATACGAAATGCCGGCGCTGCGGAAGCGCTCCGCCACGAACGTGAATTCCTCGTCGGAGCTCGCCGCGAGCACGTTGCCGCCCAAAACGCTGTGGATGAGGTGGCAGTTGCCCGCGAGCACGTTGGCCGCGTTCGCCGCCGTCTGTTCGTCCGCGTACTGGGCCGCCGCGCTGACGACCGCTCTGCGGTAGTAGCAGACTTCCCCGCTGCTCACCTTAACGATGATGGCCGGGCCATCTTCGCTCAGGACGGGTACGCCGTCCAGCATCTGCGCGAATTCGAAGGTATACAGCCGGTTTCTGGCGCTGCCCTCTTCGTTCGCGCCGCACAGGCGGTAATCCAGTTCGTGCCGGTCGGCTCCCCAGCCGCCGCGCGCGGCGACGAAATTGACCGCCGCCTGCAGGCTGTTGTAAAAGCCGGGATCGGCGCCTTCGACCGCCCCGGTCTTGTATTCGAACACGCCCCCCGTGAGACACGTGAGCGTCTTTTCGCCGTAGCCGTACATATATGTGACGTTGCCGAAACTGTCGGTGATCCGGCGCACGAAATCGAAGTTCTCGCCGAAAATGGATTCCGCCATCGTCCGGCCGGCCTTTTCCACGTCGCCTGCCGCCTCGCTCTCCCAGGACGTCTGCGCCAGTTTCGCGCTGCCGGTGAGCGGCAGGAGCGCCATATTCTCATTGCCGAGCATGCTGCCCGCCGTGAACCAGATCGGGTCGGTGCGCGTGAGCGAAACGAGCAGAGGCGACGCCAGATCGGCCTCGCTGTCGGAGATGAAGCGCCAGCACTGTCCGCCGCCTTCCACGAAGATGCTCTCCGGAGCGGCCTCGGACACGAGCAGGGCCTCGACCGTCCCCACCTGGTCGAAGACGGAGCTGCGGTTGATCTGGTTGCGTTCACAGAACTCCCCGAAGGGGACCGGGCAGGACAGTTCGACTTTCAGGCTGCGAAAGCCCGTGATCATCTCGCGGTACTGCTGGACCGTGACTTCGTTGACCAGGAAGGAGGCGTTGCTGCTCTCCGTCCGCAGCGTCTGCAGGATCGCCGCCAGATCCGATGCGGCGCGGTCCGTTTCGCGGGAAAACGTCGCGTCGCCGAAGCCGCAGACCGTGTAGTCCGCCGCGATGAACTCCGACGCGTCCGGCACCCAGACGTCCGGGCTGATGAAATCCAGCACGGATGACAGGCGGAAACGGCCGGTGCCTTCGCTGCGCCAGGTCAAATTTAAAAGTAGTACTGTCGTCAGGAACAATACTACTATGACTGCGTTCTTCAGTTTTTCCAGCTTCCTTGCGCGCTCGTTCATTCCTTACTTGAACAGGCCCTTCAGGATCTTGCGGATAAAGGTAACGGCTCCCGTGGAATTGTTCTGGAACACCTGTTTTTTCTCTTCCGGCTTTTTCTTGACCGCGACAAGACTGGACGTCGTCTCGGTGACGATGACTTTCTCTACCGGTTCGGTCGCGCCTTCCGGCCATTCCATGACGGTCTCGAGCGTCTCGGCCTTGATCTTGTAGAGACCCGGCGTAACGGAGATCTGCTTGGTATAGAAGCCGATCTCCACCGTGTTGGTGTACTCGGCGGCTTCTCCGAGCAGGACGTCGGTGTATGTTCCGCTCCCCGCGGCAGCTTTCAGATCCGCTTCCGTGAATTTGCTCACGTCGGCGTTCACCAGTTTGTCGCCGGAAACGACTTTTTCTGCGTAGACGGACACGCGGATGGTCTTCAGTTCCGTCACCTTGACGGAGACCAGAAGGCTGTCCGTATAGACGATGCTGTTGGCGGCGGGGCTGACGATGGCTGCGGCGTCGGCAAAAACGAAGCTCGTCGCAAGCATGGCAAACACAAGTATCAGGCTCGCGATCCTTCTGATCTGCCGCATCCGTCCGCTCCTTTCCGCATTTCGCCCATTACAAAAGCGCAGAGAATTCCTCTTCTACGCTTAATAGTATACCTCAGAAATGTTACAGAAATATTACAACAGAATTAATATGCTTTTACATCGGCTCCTCCGGAGATGCTTCGGATGCCGCGCGGTGTTCGCGGATGAACTCGTTCGCGAGATCGTCCGCCCTGTTGTTGTAGCCCGCGATGCGGTAGAATTCCTCGAAGGAAAACGCCCCGTTATGCCCGCAGAACGCCCCGTAGGCCTTCTTCAGGGCGGGAGCCGTTTCGTCCAGCGCGTTTCCTTCCGCGTCCGCCAGCTTTAAGTGACCCTTCACAAGATAGAACTCGCAGGTCTGCCCTTCCGTCAGGGAGAGCAGTTGCTCCCAAAGTTCGCGGTTCTCCACGGGCTGCTTCTTGGACGTCTTCCAGCCGTTCTTCCGCCAGTTCTCATACCAGCCCTGCCGGAAGCAGTTCACGAGATAGGACGAATCGGAGAAGATCCTCACCCGCAGTCCTTTTTCCTTCAGCGCGGAAAGGCCGGCGATCGGCGCGGACAGTTCCATGCGGTTGTTCGTCGTGTTCACCTCGCCGCCGTGCAGTTCCTTTTCGCGTCCGGCGTACTCGAGGATGCAGCCCCAGCCTCCGGTGTTCTCCTCGTTCTGGTTGCCCGAACAGGCGCCGTCCGTATACATGTTGACCGTCTTCATTTCAGGGGATCCTTTCCGGGCGTGCCCGCTTTGCGGGGATATTCCTTCGGCGTCTTCGCGATCTTTTCGACCACCACAAGAACGTGACCGTTATAAGGCTCATCGTTATTAGACGATGGCTTATCTATGCGCAGGATACGGCCGCCGAGCTTCGCGATCGCGCTTTTAGCGGCCTCGATCTCCTCCGCGGCGTCCTCCGTTTTGTACGCGACGAAGAAGCCGCCTGTCCTGACGAACGGCAGGCAGTATTCGGACAGCGTCGCCATGTTCGCGACGGCCCGGGAGACCACGAGATCGTAGTGCTCGCG
>JAFZRG010000022.1 GCA_017619985.1 Bacillota bacterium
GCCGCCCCCGCCTCCGCCTCCGCCGCCGGAGAATCCGCCCCCGCCGGAACTGAAGCCGCCGCCTCCGCCGCCGCCCGAGAAACTGGATCCCGTAGGTTTGGGCATCGCGGCCGCGATGGACCGGGATGCCGTGCGTTCGAAGCTGCTGCAGAACTGCGAAGGGTTCACGAAGAACTCGACGGGTCCTTCGTACCATTCCGGAGGCTGCTGGGCGAGCGTTTCGAAATGCTTCGCCCATTTGTCCGTCAGGCCGAAAACGTACGCGTATGGAAGGATCCTGTAGAAGTAATCCGGGTCCTGCTCCACCAGCTTGTTGATACGGTCCAGCTCCGCCTTCTTGATGAATTCCCGGAATCCCTTGATCTTTCCCATCATTTCCACCCGGTAGTCGGAAGGCCGCAGCATGAACCTGATGAAAATGAAGATGAACACCAGGCAGAGGAAGGCCTCTCCGAGGATGCTTTCATACAGGCTGTCCGTCAGTTTGAAGATGCAGAACGACAGGACCGTCAGCAGGAAGATGACGATCGCGACAAGACACCCCTTGCCGCGCGACTCCTCGCTCTTCGGATCGATCATCAGCGAAGAATAGTCTTCCTGCAGTTCCCTTTCCGCCTTTACGTATTTGCTGCCGAACGATTTCGTCAATTTGTTCAGATCGGCGATCGTCTTGCTCTTCGGGAACAGCCCGTTGAAGAACGTCTTCTGATAGGCAGGCGCGTCGTCCGGCAGATCCGCCAGTTTATGCAGCGTGATGTTTTTCTTCCCGTTCCGGATCAGCCCGCGCTCCTGTTTGTCCTCTGCTTTGATCTTCAGATAGCCCATGGAAGCGAACCACATGACCAGCGAGATCATGTCGCGCTTCTGCAGCTTGGCGTCGTACAGATAGCCGAGTTCCGCGGACGACATGCCGTCCGGCGGATAGAATTCCACGGTCTTGACCGGTCTGCGGTCCCTGCCGTAGCGGAAGAACAGCGTCGCGACATAGCACGTCAGCAGTCCGATGAGCGACATCAGGATATAGGCTTTCGGGGAGTCGTCCTTCGCGCCTCTCCAGTAACCCTGCGGAAGTTTGATGCGCACGGTCACGCCTTCGCCGGATGCGACGGGCCCGTCGATGGTGCCTTCGACCGTCGTGCCGTTCACGGTGTAGATGCCCCGGGACGTGTCCCCGGTGCCGATCGGTCCGGAGATGATCTCCACCTGGCTTTCGTCGAACGCCTTGGGCAGGTTGATGGTATAGCTGAACTCTTCCACATCCGTCTGCCAGTACATGGGCATGATGTTCCAGTAAAGTTGGTCGATATCGCTTAAGCTGTCCTTGTACATGATGACGTCGTACTCCAGCTTGTAGGTATGCGGGCCAGTGACCGTGACGTCGGCGGAACCGATGCGGATGGTGACGTAGTTCGTCGACGTGGTCTTCTTGATCTCCTCGCCTTCGCACTTGAAATGCTTCAGCTTATACATCATGTCCGTCTCGACCAGCTCGCCTCCGCTGTTGACGAACCAGCATTTGTCCAGCGTCCAGATGTCGCGGTAGATACCGTGGGCCGGCGATTCGAAATTCACGGTGATGGTCTCGGTCACGTGCATCGAGGAATTCGCCTGCACGTCCAGCGTCGTATGAAAATTCTCCGTCGTATAACTGATCGCGCAGACGGGGACCGCCGCAAATGCGATCAGCAGCAAGCAGAAAAGGCACGCCAAAACGTGCCTCTTGAAATGCCTTGCCTTGTTTTTTCCGTTCAAACGCAGCATAAGTATTCTCCCTACCACCTTATGGGCGTCTTTCCGTACTGCCGCAGGATATCGTTCGCCTGCCGGAAATGCCCGCAGCCGAAGAAACCGTTATGCGCTGAAAGCGGGCTCGGATGCGCCGCCTGCAGCACGCTGTGCCGCGGGTTCGTGATGAGCGAAGCCTTCTCGCGGGCGTTCCTGCCCCACAGCAGAAAGATGACGGGGTCGTCCCTTTCGTTCAGCAGTTCGATGACCCTGTCCGTCAGGATCTCCCAGCCTTTGCCCCTGTGGGAGTTCGCCGCGTGCTCGCGCACGGTGAGCACCGCGTTGAGCAGCAGCACGCCCTGCTCGGCCCACTTCTGCAGATAGCCGTCCGTAGGGATGGGCCAGCCCGGGTACTCCGCCGCGATCTCCTTATACATGTTCTGCAGGGACGGCGGCACGGGCACGCCCGGTTTGACCGAGAAGCACATGCCGTGCGCCTGGCCGGGTTCGTGATACGGGTCCTGCCCGAGGATCACGACTTTGACGTCCTCATAGGCCGTCGCCTTCAGCGCGTTGAAGATATCGTGCATGTCCGGGTAGATGACCCGGGTCGAGTACTCCTGCTTCAGGAATTCCCGCAGCTGCAGATAATAGTCCTTCGTGAATTCGTCCTTCAGTTTTTCATCCCAGGAATTCCCGATATGGACCATTCGCTACTCCTCGGGGATGCCTCTCTGATCGGCAGGCAGACCGTGTTCCTCGGCCATGTCCACGATGAAGTCGCGCATGTCTTCCCAGACCTGCTCCTTGCCGATCTCGTTCAGGATCTCGTGGCGCATGTCTTCGTACAGGAGGAGCGAAACGTCGGTGCAGCCGGCGGCTTCGAGCTTTTCATAGACTTCCGCGGGTCCCTTGCCCATGTCGCCCACCGGGTCGTTCGAACCGGAGGTGATCAGCATGGTCATGGCCTTGGGGACTTTCTGATACCAGCTGTCCGCGCAGATGTAGCGGATGAGCGCGAACAGGTCGAGATAACCGCCCAGGGTGAACGGGAAGCCGCACATCGGATCCTTTTCGTAAGCCTGATACAGTTCCTTGTCCCGGCTCAGCCAGGCAACCATGCTCTTTTCCGCCGCGAACGGCTTCGCGTAGGGTCCCATGGCGAGACCGGTGATCAGGTTGCTGTATTTCTTTTCGCCCTTCAGGCCGATGAGCAGGCTCGTGAGCGCAGCGCCGGCACCGAGCGCTTTGTTCGTGCCGCACGTACCCATGATGATGACGCCGTCCACGTCTGCCGCTTTGGCATACATGGCCAGCCAGGCGCGCAGGATGAACGAACCCATGCTGTGGCCCAGGATGACGTACGGCGTATCCGGGAACTGCTCGCGCATGAGGCAGCGCAGTTTCTCTTCGTCGTCCACGAGGTGCTTCCAGCCGTCGCTGTGGCCGAAATAGCCGTAATCGGCTGGGTCAGCGGACGTACCGTGGCCGATGTGGTCGTCGCCCACGACCAGGATGCCCTGATCCGCCAGCCACTGCGCGAAGCCGCCGTAACGGCCGACGTATTCGCTCATGCCGTGGATGATCTGCAGGATCGCGACGGGCTTTTCCCTATATTCTTCCGCCTCGGGACGCCAGACGTAGTACTGGATGGTACTCGTCTTGTCCGAGCTCTTAAAACTGTAGTTCTCCATCAGATGTCATACTCCTCCAGCATCTTGTTCTTCAGCTCCCAAAGTTTCGGGGACAGGTCGACGTAGTATCTGTGCGGGTTCTCGAAACGCAGGACTTCCTCCCAGATGTGGGCCACGCTGTCGGCACAGTGCTCTTTGACCGTCTTGAGGTCCGGGCATTCGTAGACCAGCTTACCGCCCTTGAAGACGGGCACCAGCAGTTCCTTGACCGCGAAGTCGCTGTCGAGATACTTGATCATGCGGGGGCTCTGCGGGTCGACCACGGTATAGCTGCCCGGGGTCGGCGCCGGTTCGTCCGCCAGGGTGATGACGTCCGCGAACGCGGTGTTGTCGGTCTTGTCGAACAGGCGGTAGACCTTCTTGTAGCCGGGGTTCGTGACCTTCTCCACGTTCTCGGAGACCTTGATCTTCGGGATGATCTTGCCGTTCTTTTCCACAGCCGCCAGCTTGTATACGCCGCCCAGGACGGGTTCCGCCTTGGAGGTGATCAGCCGTTCGCCGACGCCGAAGCTGTCGATGAAGGCGCCCTGGCGCAGCACGTCGCCGATGATGTATTCATCCAGCGAGTTGGAGATGACGATCTTCGCGTCGGGATGACCCGCGTCGTCCAGCATCTTCCTCGCCTTCTTCGTCAGATAGGAGATGTCGCCGGAGTCGATGCGGATGCCCTTCTTTGCAGGTTTGAGCTCGTCGAAGATCTTGATCGCGTTGGGAACACCGCTCTTCAGCACGTCGTAGGTGTCCACCAGCAGCGTGCAGTTGTCGGGATAGTGCTTCGCATAGGCCTTGAACGCTTCGTATTCCGTGTCGAACAGCTGCACCCAGGAGTGGGCCATCGTACCCAGGGCCGGGATGCCGAACTCCGGTTCGCAGATCGCGCAGGCCGTACCGGCCACGCCGCCGATGTAGGCGGATCTGGCGCCCATGATGGCCGCGTCGGATCCGTGGGCTCTGCGGGAACCGAATTCCATGATCGCGCGCCCTTCCGCCGCGCGCACGATGCGGTTGGCTTTGGTCGCGATCAGGCTCTGGTGCGAGATGAGCAGCAGCGCCATGGTCTCGATGAACTGCGCCTGGATGGCGGGTCCGCGCACCACGACGATGGGTTCGTACGGAAAGACCGGCGTGCCTTCGGGCACCGCCCACACATCGCAGGCGAACTTGAAGTGGCGCAGATAATCCAGAAATCCGTCACCGAAGCCCTTCTTCTTCAGGAAGGCCAGGTCGTCCTCCGTGAACTTGATGTTCTTCAGGTAGTCGATGAGGGGTTCGAGACCTGCCGCAACCACATAGCCGCCGTTCTCAGGGTTTCTGCGGTAGAACAGGTCGAAATAGACGATCTGGTCGCCCATCCCTTCCAGGAAATAGCCGTTTGCCATGGTCAGCTCGTAAAAGTCGGTGAGCATGGTGAGGTTCTGCTTGTCCATTGGATCCTCCTAAAGCATTTTCTTGAGATACTGGCCGGTGTAGGACCGGGCCACTTTCGCGACCTCCTCGGGCGTGCCTTTGGCGATGACGCGTCCGCCGCGCTCGCCTCCGTCCGGACCGAGGTCGATGATATAGTCCGCCGTTTTGATGACGTCCAGATTGTGTTCGATGACCACGACGGTATTGCCTGCGTCCACCAGCGCCTGCAGCACGTCGATCAGCTTCTCCACGTCCGCGAAATGCAGGCCCGTGGTAGGCTCATCGAGGATGTAGAGCGTCTTGCCCGTGCTTCTGCGCGACAGCTCCGTCGCCAGCTTGATGCGCTGGGCTTCGCCGCCGGACAGCTGGGTGGAAGGCTGGCCGAGCTTGATGTAGCCCAAGCCCACCTCGTGCAGCGTGCGGATATAACGGCTGATGCCCGGAATGTTCCTGAAGAACTCCAGCGCTTCGTCCACGCTCATATCCAGCACTTCGTAGATGTTCTTTCCCTTGTATTTGACTTCCAGCGTCTCGCGGTTGTAGCGCCTGCCGTGGCAGACTTCGCAGGGCACGTAGACGTCGGGCAGGAAGTTCATCTCTATCTTGATTATACCATCACCCTGGCACGCTTCGCACCTTCCGCCTTTCACATTGAAGGAAAATCTTCCGGGAGCGTAGCCGCGCATCTTCGCCTCGTTCGTCTGGGCGAACAGGCTGCGGATCGGCGCGAAGACGCCGGTGTAGGTGGCGGGATTGGACCGGGGCGTACGCCCGATGGGCGACTGGTCGATGTCGATGACCTTATCGATGAACTCGATGCCCTCGATCGCCTTGTGTTTGCCGGGCTTATCCTTGGCCTTGTACATCTTCTCCGCCACGGCCTTGTACAGGATCTCGTTGATCAGAGACGATTTGCCGCTGCCGGACACGCCGGTGACGCAGGTGAACGTCCCCAGGGGGATGTCGACGTTGATGTTCTGCAGATTGTTGGCCGCGGCGCCTTTGATCGTGATCTTCTCGCCGCTGCCGGGCCGCCTGGTCTTCGGAACTTTGATCTGCCGCGCGCCGGACAGATACTGGCCGGTGATGGATTCCCTGCAGGCTTTGACGTCTTCCAGGGTCCCCTGCACCACGAGATAGCCGCCCGCCACGCCCGCGCCGGGACCGATGTCGATGATCTGGTCCGCGCGCTCCATGGTCTCCTGGTCGTGTTCGACGACGATCAGAGTGTTGCCCAGGTCGGTCAGGCCGCGCAGGGCGTCCAGCAGCTTGCTGTTGTCCTTCTGGTGCAGGCCGATGGAGGGTTCATCCAGGATGTACATGACCCCCACGAGCGACGATCCGATCTGGGTCGCCAGGCGGATGCGCTGCGATTCGCCGCCGGACAGGGTCGCGGAAGCTCTTGCCAGGGTCAGATAGTCGAGGCCGACCTCGATGAGGAAACTCAGCCTCGAGCGGATCTCCTTGAGGATGAGGCGCGCGATGGACATCTCCTTTTCGCTAAGCTTCTCCGGTAATTCTTCCGTAAAGGCCAGCGCGTCGCGCACGGACATCTCGGTAAAGTCGATGATGTTGATGCCTCCGACGGTGACCGCCAGCATCTCGGGTTTAAGCCTTTTGCCTTTGCACTCGTCGCAGACGTTGATGGACATAAAACTTTCGATGCGCTGCCGTATCGTCTCGGTCTGGGTGTAGCCCAGGCGGTTCTCGATGTTGTGGCACAGGCCGGAAAGCGAATCCTTCCGGTGAGAGATCGTGCCGTCCCAGCGCTTGTAGTCGTATTCGAACTTGCGTCCGTTCGTGCCGTGCCAGATCTCGTCCTTGAACTTCTCGGGCATGTCCTTGTACGGCACCGACGTGTCGCTGCCGTAGTCCCTGGCCAGCTGCCGGTGCATCGCCTTGTAGATACCCGGGAATTCGACCATGGCATACGCGTTCTTCAGCGCGCCTTCGTCGATGGAGAGGTTCGGGTCTTCGATGACCAGGTCGGGATCCACATAGGAGATGAACCCGAGGCCCTTGCACTTCGGGCAGGCCCCGAACGGGGAGTTGAACGAAAAGCTGCGCGGTTCGAGCTCGCCCACGGAGATGCCGTGTTCGGGGCAGGCCAGCTTCGTGGAGAAGAGTTTCTCCTCGGTCACGTCGCCCGCCTGCACGATGGCGCCGACGAGGCCGTCGCCCTGGGACACGCAGAGTTCCGCGGATTCCGCGATGCGGCTCTCCTGCCCTTCGCGGATGGCGATGCGGTCCACGACGATGTCGATGGAGTGCTTGAAGGTCTTCTCCAACTTGATCTCGTCCTCGTTGAGGTTTTTGATCTCGCCGTCCACGCGCACGCGGATGAAGCCTTCGCGCTTGATGCGGTCCAGCACCTTCTCGTGCATGCCCTTCTTCTCGCGGATGACCGGCGCCAGCAGCGTGATCTTCGCGCCTTCGCCGAATGCCATGAGCTGTTCCACGATCTGATCCACGCTCTGGCTCGTGATCTCCCGGCCGCAGATCGGGCAATGGGGAATACCGATGCGGGCGTAGAGAAGTCTCAGATAATCGTATATTTCCGTGACCGTCCCGACGGTGGAACGGGGGTTCTTGCTCGTCGTCTTCTGGTCGATGGAGATGGCCGGCGACAGACCGTCGATGGAGTCCACGTCGGGTTTGTCGACCTGGCCCAGGAACTGCCTGGCATAGGCCGAAAGGCTCTCCACATAGCGGCGCTGACCCTCCGCGTAGATGGTGTCGAACGCTAAAGAAGACTTTCCGCTGCCGGAAAGTCCCGTCACCACCACCAGCTTGTCGCGGGGGATGGTCAGATTCAGATTCTTCAGGTTATGGGCGCGTGCGCCCCGGATGACTAAGTCTTTTTGCATTGCTTTTTCCCTTACGATCGGTGCCTATATATTCTAACAGATTTCCGTGCCAAATACATCAAAAAGACAGCCGCATTTCCGCCGGGAGCAGATATAATATAGTTGTGTATTTTGTATCGATCATTTTAGGAGGTAACATATGAAAAGAGTTCTGGCACTTCTGCTGGCATTCGCCCTTGTCTTCGGTATGGCGGCCTGCTCCAGCGGCCCGAAACCGGAAGATACGGTCAAGAAGTTCTTCGAAGCCATGAAAACTTTCGATGTCGAGACGATGCAGTCCTGCGTGGAAGGAGAATACGACGCGACGGAAATGCTCACGGAAGAGGAAGAGGACATGACCGGCCTCATGGACTATCTGAAAGAGAACGCAAAAACGCTGACGTATAAGATCGGCTCTTCCGAAGTGAAGGAAGACAAGGCGAAAGTCGGCGTGAGCGTGGAATATACCGACACTTCAGAGGTCATCGGCGACGCGTTCGCGACCTATATCATGGCGCTCTTCGATCTGATGTTCAGCGAAGACGCATCGGAGGAAGATCTCGAAAAAGCCTTTACGGAAGGCCTTGCCAACGCCATCGAGACGAAGGAGACGACCCGGGCAACAGAAGATCTCTCCCTGGACCTGATCCTCAAAGACGGCGAATGGAAGCTGACAAACGTGCCGGAAGAAGCGGCAAACGTCATGCTGGGCAACCTGATGCACGCCATGGATGACCTGGACGATCTGTTCAGCGGCGAAGGCTTCGACTGGGGCGGCGATGCCGAGCCCGTAGACTATCCTATTGCCGACGAAGTGGTCCTCGATAACGACGAGGTGAGGATGACCGTCGTCAGCGGCGGCACGGACGAATGGGGCGAGATCGTCTTCAAGGTCCTCTGCGAGAACAAGAGTGCAGAGAAGTCCTACGTTTTCTCCATCGATGATGTCAACGTCAACGGATGGAGAGCCGGATCCTCGCTCTACGAAGAAGTAGCGGCCGGAAAGAGCTCAAACGCAGAGTTTACGATCTTCAGCGATACGCTCGAAGAGATCGGCATCGAATCTCCCGATAAAGTGGAATGCCTGGTGCGCGTCTACAACGAGGACGACTGGTGGAACGACATCCTGCTGGTGGACGACAGTTTCACCATTTATCCGACAGGCCTGAGCGAATCGGAGATCACAGTCCCGGACAGACCGACGCAGACCGGCGAAGTCGTCCTGGAAGACAACGATATTTTCACCATGGTCGTTTTAGGCGAAGAGGATCTGTCCTGGACGTACGGGTTGAAGGCCTACGTAAAGAACAATTCGGACCGGACCATCGACATAAGCTGGGAAGAAGTTTCCGTCAACGGCTTCATGTGTGAACCTTATTGGTCCACCTCGCTTACTCCGGGTCAGCAGGCGATGACGGAGATCACGTTCGACTCCGAAGACTTCGAAAATAACGGGATCGAAACGGTGGACGAGATCGCGTTTACGCTTCAGGCCCAGGATAACACGACCTGGGACGTTATCTATTCCCAGAACGGCACCTATACGCCGCAGTAGGAGGACAGCGTCATGAAGATCATCGTGACCGGATTCGAGCCTTTCGACGGCGGCGCCATCAATCCGTCGTGGGAGGCAGTGACCGCGGTGCAGGCCCCGGAAGGCGCAGAATTGCTGAAACTGCAGCTCCCTGTGGTCTATGGCAAAGCGGCGGATATCCTGAAAATGACCATGAAAAAAGAACTGCCGGACGCGGTCATCTGCGTGGGACTCGCGGAAGGCCGTCCGGACGTAACGCCCGAGCGCGTGGCGGTCAACTGCCGGGACGAGACGATCCCGGACAACGACGGGTTCTTCCCGCATGACGAACCGATCGATCCGGACGGGCAGCCGGCGTATTTCACCCGCCTGCCCATCCATAAAATCACGGAGGAGATCCTCAAAGCAGGGCTTCCGGTCAAGATCTCCAACAGCGCGGGCGTCTACGTCTGCAACGACCTGATGTACGGTCTGCTGCAGGCGATCGCGGACGAACCCATCTTCGCGGACGTCAAGGGCGGCTTCATCCATGTGCCGGCGTCGACCCGCATGGGACTGCCATCCTCCGTCCCGGCATGGGAACCGGAGCAGATCGCGAGGGCTCTGCAGACCGCGGTCGAGACCGTCGCGCGGGAACTAAAATAGCAGAAAAACCACAATAAAAACGCGGCGCTCGCAGCACCGCGTTTTTGCGTTCCTATAACTTCGCTCTTACCTCCAGCAGTTTGTCGCGCAGGATCGCGGCCCGTTCGAACTGCAGATCCTTCGCGGCCGCCTTCATCTCCTTCTCCAACTTCTTCGCGTAATCGTGGAGCTCGCGCTTCGTGAGCTCCAGCACGCTCTTGCCTTCGTAGGAATCCGGTTCTTCCTCGACCTTCGTCGTCACTTCGATAACGTCGCGGACGGCCTTCTTGATGGTCTCCGGCGTGATGCCGTGCTCGTCGTTGTACTTCTGCTGGATGCTGCGGCGACGGTCCGTCTCGTCCAGCGCCACGCGCATGGCCGGCGAGATCGTATCCGCGTACATGATGACCCGGCCTTCCGCGTTTCTCGCGGCGCGGCCGATCGTCTGGATCAGGGAGGTCTCCGTGCGGAGGAACCCTTCCTTGTCCGCGTCCAGGATGGCTACGAGCGCCACTTCCGGCAGGTCCAGGCCTTCCCGCAGCAGGTTGATGCCCACCAGCGTGTCGAACACGCCCAGGCGCAGGTCGCGCAGGATCTCGTTGCGCTCCAGCGTATCGACTTCCGAGTGCATGTAGCGCACCTTCAGGCCGGCCTTCTTCAGGTAATCCGTCAGGTTTTCGGCCATCTTCTTCGTGAGCGTGGTCACGAGCACGCGGTGGCCCTTATCGACCTCTTTATGGATCTCGCCGATGAGATGGTCGATCTGCCCTTCCGTCGGCACGATCTCGATGGGCGGATCCAGCAGGCCCGTTGGACGGATGACCTGCTCGGCGGAGATGCCGCCGGATACTTCCCGCTCGTACGCGGCAGGTGTCGCCGAGATGAAGATCGCCTGGTTCAACAGGCTGTCGAACTCCTCAAACCGCAAAGGTCTGTTATCAAGAGCGGACGGCAGGCGGAAGCCGTAATCCACGAGCGCGGTCTTTCTCGATCGGTCGCCGTGGGCCATTGCGCGCAGCTGCGGCAGCATGACGTGGCTCTCATCGATGACCACGAGGAAATCCTTCGGGAAGTAGTCGATGAGCGTGAACGGCCTCGCACCCGGCGGGTTGCCCACGATATGGCGCGAATAGTTCTCGATGCCCTTGCACGAACCGATCTCGCGCATCATCTCCAGGTCGTAGCGCGTGCGCTGTTCGAGCCTCTGGGCCTCCAGCAGTTTGCCGCGGTCCCTGAGCCAAACTAACCGCTCCTCAAGCTCCTCTTCGATGGTCACGAGTGCACGGTCCATGTTCTCCTTGGACGTCGCGTAATGCGACGCCGGGAAGATCGCGATGTGATTGCGCTGCCCCGTGATCTCGCCGGTCACCGGGTTCATCTCCTTGATGGACTCGATCTCGTCTCCGAACAGTTCCACCCGGACGGCCGATTCGCTGCCGATGGGGATGATGTCGATGATGTCGCCCCGCACGCGGAACGTGCCGCGCTCGAAACCGAGGTCGTTGCGCGTATACTGGATATCCGTCAGCTTGCGCAGGATGTCCGTGCGGCTCTTCGTCTGCCCGGGACGCAGCGAGAGCATCTGGTTCTTGTAGTCGAACGGGCTGCCCAGACCGTAGATGCAGGAAACGGACGCCACGATGATCACGTCGCGCCGCTCGACGAGCGAAGCCGTGGCCGAATAGCGCAGGCGGTCGATCTCCTCGTTCACGTCCGAGTCCTTCTCGATATAGGTATCCGTCGAAGGCACATAGGCCTCCGGCTGGTAGTAGTCGTAGTAGGAAATAAAATACTCGACCGCGTTGTCCGGAAAGAATTCCTTGAATTCCCCGCAGAGCTGCGCAGCCAGGGTCTTGTTGTGGGAGATCACCAGCGTGGGCCTCTGCACCTGCTGGATGACGTTCGCGATGGTGAAAGTCTTGCCGCTCCCGGTGACCCCCAGAAGCGTCTGATAGCGCTTGCCCTCGTTGAGGCCCTGCACGAGGCGGCGGACCGCTTCGGGCTGATCCCCCGTCATGGAGAACGGCGCCTTCAGGTGAAATCTCTGATCTTCCATGCTCATGAGCGCCCTCCTATCCGATGATCTCGTAGAGCATCGCCGCGCCGTCTTTCGTGACGTGTTCGGGCGTCTCGAGCACGCGGACCTTCATCTCGGAATTGCCGAAGCGGATCAGGATCTCGTCGCCGGGCTTGACCTGCGCGGAAGGCTTGGCGGCCTTGCCGTTCAGAAAGATGCGCTCTTCCTGCGCCGCGTCGTGGGCGACCGTGCGCCGTTTGATCAGTCTTGAAATTTTTAAGTACTTGTCTATCCTCATGGTCGAAAAAAGGGGCAACGTTGCCGTTGCCCCTGCAATGAACTTTGTTTCAGACTATTTCTTGTTGACAGCGTCCTTGAAAGCCTTGCCTGCCTTGAAGACGGGAGCGCTGGAAGCGGGGATCTTAACGGTTTCGCCGGGCTTCTGCGGGTTGCGGCCGGTTCTGGCCTTTCTCTTTCTGGTTTCAAAGGTGCCGAAGCCGATGAGCTGGACCTTGCCGTTCTTCTTGGACAGTTCCTTTTCAACGACCT
This sequence comes from Bacillota bacterium, assembly GCA_017619985.1. Lineage (GTDB taxonomy): Bacteria > Bacillota > Clostridia > Peptostreptococcales > Anaerovoracaceae > RUG11894. The sequence continues at coordinate 12,397 of JAFZRG010000022.1, forward strand.
TGATGAATGCGTTAACGGTCGCTTCTGTATCTTTCTTGGTAAGCTTTGTTTCCTTTGCGACTGCTTCGACTAACTGAGACTTGTTCATTTTGTTCCTCCTGATTCTTTTTGAGCGATACGTTATTCTTGGGTCTTTGCTTCTTCCCACAGAATATCCATTTCTGCGAGGGTCATGTCTTCCAACCTGCGGCCTTTTGCCTTTGCAGCCGATTCGACATGACTGAAGCGGGTTATGAACTTGTTCGATGTGGCGTTCAGGGCATCTTCGGGATCTATGCCGAGGAACCTGGAAATATTCGTGATCGCAAAGAGCAGATCTCCGAGTTCCTCCTTGATGTGCGCCTGATCGCCCTGCGCGTATGCTTCCTTGAGTTCGGCTGTTTCCTCGTCGAGTTTCTCAAACGCGCCGCTCACGTCGTCCCAGTCAAATCCGACTCTTGCCGCTTTCTTCTGTACCTTTTCGCTTCGCAGCAGCGCGGGTAAATGCCTCGGGATCTTCTGCATACTTGCAGTGGCAGAAGTTTCTGTTTTTTCCACCTCTTTGATATTTTCCCACAAGTCCAATACGTTGTCAACGCTTAAACCCGTACTTTCGTTGGAATTCTCGGGCTTCGGGCCGAAAACATGCGGGTGCCGGCGGATCATTTTTTCCGCCTCTTTGTTGCAGATATCGCAGAGCGTAAAATCCTTTTCCTCGGCCGCGATCTGCGCGTGCATCACGACCTGCAGCAGCACGTCGCCGAGCTCTTCGATCAGGTTTTCGCGGTCTTTGTTCTCGATGGCTTCCACCACTTCGTAGGCTTCTTCCACCATGCCGCGGGTCAGACTCTCGTGGGTCTGCGCGCGGTCCCAGGGACAGCCGCCGGGCGCCCGCAGGATCTCGATGACCCTCTGCAGCCGTGCGAAGCTTTCCTGGTCGGTCTTTGCGTTTTCAAACAGTTCTTCGTACATTTATCTCACAAAACGCCGCAGCAGCGCTGCGATCTTCCTGCCTTTCGGCAGCCTTTCTATCTCATCGACGGTGATGCCTTTTACGAGCAGGATCAGCGCAAAGTACACGGCGATCCCCACGCAGACGGAGATGAGCGTGTTGAGCGCCCCGCCGACACGCAGATAGAACAGCCTGTACGTGAGCCGCACCGCGAGCCCCATGACAGCGGCACATAAGGCCGGCTTCACGAACGTCAGCTTATAGTCCACTTCCGTGCCTGTATACTTCTTCATGGCCCGGAAATCCAGGAACGCGGCCGTAAAGTACGCCGCGACCGTGCTGATGGCGGCGCCTCGCACGTTCAGCGACGGGATGCCGGTGAGCGCGTAAGTCAGGATGACCTTGACCACTGCGCCGACACAGAGGTTCCGGACGGGGATCATCTGCTTGCCGATGCCCTGCAGGATGCCGTTCAGCGCATGCGCGAAACCCAGGAAGATGATGCCGAAAGCCAGGATCTCCAGGCAGGAGCCTGCGGAAGCCGCGCTGTCCCGCACCCTGGGATAGAACAGTTCCATGATGGGCCTGGCCAGCACGCTCATGCCGACGGCACAGGGGATGCTGAGGATGGCCGCGTAGCGCATCGCCAGATTGATGTTCTCGTGCATGAAATCCGTCTCCCGGCGTTTGAACGCGGAAGCGACGACGGGGACGATGCTCATGGATACCGCCTGCAGCAGCACCTGTGGAAAGTTCAGCAGAGGTGCCGCCATGCCGGTCAGCTGACCGTACAGCGCCCGGGCAGTGTCCGAATCGAACCCGATGGAGATCAGGCGCGTCTTGACGATGGCCGTGTCGATGGTGTTGATGACGGGAAGCACCGCGGATCCGATCGTGATGGGGACCGCGATGATCAGGATGTCACGGAAGATATCGCGGACGCTTTCCACATCCGCCGGGACTTCCGTGCCGACGTCCCTCAGGATGGCCTTTCTGCGGCGCAGATAGACGAGTCCTATGCCTAAAAAGCCGAAGAAAGCGCCTGCCGTAGCGCCGAACGACGCGCCTGCGGCAGCGATGTTCAGACCCTTGGGCAGCAGGATGACCGCGAGACCGAGTCCGATCGCCACGCGGAACGCCTGCTCCACGACCTGGGAGACGGCTGTCGGGGTCATGTCCTGCAGACCCTGGAAATAGCCGCGGAACGAGCTCATGAGCGGGCAGAAGAACAGCGCCGGCGCAATAGCCTGCATGCAGTAGATCGCGCCCGGCTCCTTGATCGCCCGCGTGATCGCGCCTGCCCCGAAGAACAGGATCGAACTCGTGACGACGCCCGTCGCGAGCAGCAGCCAGAACGAAACCTTGAACACGCGGTGCGCCTCGTAGCGGCGGTCGAGCGCGGTGCGCTCCGCCACCATGCGCGCGATGGCCGTCGGGATGCCGGCGATGGCGAGGGTCAGGAACAGGTTATAGATCGGATACGCCGTCTGGTAATACCCCATTCCGTCGTCCGTGATGATGTTCGTCAGCGGGATGCGGAAAAAGGCCCCCAGCACCTTGATGACGATACCGGCGAGGCCCAATATGACGGCGCCTTTCAGAAAGCTTTTGTTTTTACTGTTGGTTTGCTCCATTTACAGCGCAGCTTTGATCGCTGCCAGCAGCTCCTCATACGTTTCGAGAGCGGGAAGATCCGGGTTCTCCGCCTTGACGTTGTCCGGCGCGCGGAACAGGAAGCCCGCCTTGCTGGCGCGGATCATGCCCAGATCGTTATAGGAATCGCCGACGGCGATCGTCTCGTAACCCATGGCCTGGAACGCTTTGACGCTCGTGAGCTTGCTCTGCTCGCAGCGCATGGTGAAGCCTGTGATCTCTCCGTCCGGGGCGACTTCCAGCTTGTTGCACAGCAGCGTGGGCCGGCCGAGCTTTTCCATCAGAGGGAAGCCGAACTGTTCGAACGTGTCGCTCAGGATGACCGTCGGAACGATCTGTCTCAGCTCGTCCAGGAATTCCTTCGCGCCTTCGAGCGGCTCGATCTTCGCGATCGTCTCGCGGATCTGCTTCAAACCGAGGCCGTGCTCCTTCAGGATGCCGATGCGCCACCGCATGAGCTTGTCGTAATCGGGTTCGTCCCGCGTGGTCCTGCGCAGTTCGGGGATGCCGCTCGCTTCAGAAAACGCGATCCAAATCTCGGGCTCCAGTACGCCTTCCAGGTCTAAACAAACGATGTTCATCTATGATGCCTCCTCTCTGAATGCAAGCATGGTCGTCAGGATCACTTCTGCCTCCTGCGCCGCCGGCGCCTTGTCCAGCGCCAGCGCGACCCGGGGTTCGACCCCTCCGTAAATGGTCAGACGCAGGCCGTAATCGTCCATGAGAGCCGCGAACAGCTCGGGACCCAGGCAGTTTTTCTCTTCAAATAATAATACCAGTTTCTTATGCTGCAGCGCAACCTTGGAAATGCCGCAGCGGCTGGCCATGGAACGGATGAGCGCGATGTCCAGCAGGTTCTGCGCCGGACGCGGCAGATCGCCGAAACGGTCGAGCAGCTCGTCCGTGACTTCGTATTTGTCGTCGTCCGAAGCAATGGAGGCGATGCGCTTGTACATCGACAGCCTCGTCAGCTCGTCCGCCACGTAGCTCTCCGGCAGGAAGGCCGGGATGCCCAGTTCCACGCTCGTATCCGCTTCGGGCTGCGCCTCTTCCGGCATGCCGCCCTGCAGCTCGCGGACCGTTTCCTCCACGAGTTTGCAGTACAGCTCGTAGCCGACGGACAGCATGTGGCCGGACTGTTCAACACCCAGGATGTTGCCCGCGCCGCGCAGTTCGAGATCGCGCATAGCGACCCGGAAACCGGCGCCGAACTCCGTGAATTCGCGGATGGCCCGGAGACGCTTTTCCGCGACCTCCGACAGGACTTTGTCTTTCTTATACACCAGATAGGCGTATGCCATGCGGTTGGAGCGCCCCACCCTGCCGCGCAGCTGGTAGAGCTGCGACAGGCCGAAGCGGTCGGCGTCCATGATGATCATGGTGTTGACGTTGGGGATGTCGAGGCCCGATTCGATGATGGTCGTAGCGACCAGCACGTTGTGCTCGCCGTCCAGGAACTTCATCATGACGTCCTCGAGCTCGCGCTCGCCCATCTGCCCGTGGCCCACGACCACGTTCGCTTCCGGCACGAGTTCGCGGATCCTCCTCGCGACGGTCTGGATGCCGCTGACCCGGTTGTATACCACGTAGACCTGGCCGCCTCTGCCCAGTTCCCTGCGGATGGCGTCGGCGATCATCAGGTCATCCTGTTCCATCACGTAGGTCTGTACGGGGTAGCGGTCCTCGGGCGGTTCCTCGAGCACGGACATGTCGCGCACGCCGATGAGAGACATGTGCAGCGTCCTGGGGATGGGCGTCGCTGAGAGCGTGAGCACGTCGACGTTCATCTTCAGCTTCTTGATCGCGTCCTTGTGTTCCACACCGAAGCGCTGTTCCTCGTCCACGACGAGCAGGCCGAGATCCTTGAACTTCACGTCGCCCGACAGCAGCCGGTGCGTGCCGACCACGAGGTCGACATCGCCCGAAGCGAGTCCTTTCAGCACCTTCTCCTGCTGCTTTTCCGTGCGGAAGCGCGACAGCATCTCGACGTTGAACGGATACTCTTTGAAGCGGTCCAGGAACGTATGGTAATGCTGGTTCGCGAGGATCGTCGTCGGAACGAGCACGGCGGCCTGCTTGCCTTCCTCGAGGCATTTGAAGATCGCTCTCGCAGCCACTTCCGTCTTGCCGTAGCCCACGTCGCCGCACAGCAGGCGGTCCATGGCGTTCGGGGACTGCATGTCCTTCTTGATCTCTTCCGCCGCCCGCAGCTGGTCCGCCGTCTCCTCGTAGGGGAACGCGTCTTCGAATTCCTTCTGCCAGGCGGAGTCCGGACCGAACGCGAATCCGGGGGTCATCTGGCGCTGCGCGGACAGGCGCAGGAAGTCCTCCGCCATATCGCGGATCGCGGCCTTCGCCCTTGCCTTCGTCTTCTGCCAGTCGCCGCCGGAAAGGCGGTTGATCTTCGGCGCGACGGATTCGCTGCCCACGTACTTCTGGATGGACTCCATCTGGTCCACCGGCACGTACAGCACGTCCTCGCCCGCGTAGCGGATCTTCAGGTAGTCGCGCTGGCTGCCGTCGACCGTCAGTTTCTCGATCCCCACGAATCTGCCCACGCCGTGCGCTTCGTGCACGACGTAGTCGCCTTTTTTGATGTCCGTGAAGGCCTTTATTTCCCTTCCCTTGGACTTTTTGCGGCGCGTCTGGGATTTTGTATGGACGAAGATGTCCGACTCGCTTAAATAGAGGATTTTATCGTCAAAGAACTCCGTGCCCTGCGACAGTCTGCCATAGCGCAGTTCGACCCTGTTCTCGAGCCCGGCGCGTCCCAGGAAGTCCTTCAGGTTGCTGATACGGTCCTCGGAGGAACACGCGATGACGATCCTGTACCCGTTCTTCGCGTAGCGCTTCAGCTCCTGCTCCAGCGGTTCCATATGGCCGTTGAAGACGGGCGCCTGCTTCGTCGTGTACGAGACGATCTCGTCCAGACGGTCCGTATACGGGATCTGCTGCGTAAAGGGCGTGCAGTAATACACGTCGCAGCGCTGCGCCTGCAGCTGCGTCTTCTTCAGATCGGCGCGGTCGGGCAGCGAGCGGAAGTCTTCGGGGACCCCGAAGCACCGCTCGAGGATGACCCGCCGGTTCTCCTCCTCTTCTTTGTCATAGAAGTTCAGGATCTCCTCCATGCGGGAGGGATCGTCGACGAAGAGGAACGCGGGATCCTTCACGTAATCCCAGACGAGAGCGGGCTGTTCGTAGAAGTAGGACAGAAAGCCTTCCAGGTACTGATAGTTCATGCCCTCTTCGACGCATTCGATCAGGTAATCTCTTCTCTCGCGCAGTTTGTCGAGTTGTTCCTGCGACAGGGGCCTGCGCATGGACCGGGCGTAGGCGCTGCTGATGTTCTTGAGCCCGCGGGCGAACGCTTCCTCATTGCGCACCATGACCTGGGCAGGCCAGATGCGCACGCTGTCCAGCGTCTCCTTCGAGCGCTGGGTCGCGGCGTCGAAGCTGCGGATGGAATCGATATCGGTGTCGAAGAACTCGATGCGTACCGGGTCATCCCGGCCGGGAACGAAGACGTCCACGATATCGCCGCGCACGGCGAACTGGCCGCCGGCTTCCGCTGCGGCCTCCCTCTCGTACCCCATGCGCGCGAGGCGCGCGATCAGTTCGTCGCGGCTGAAGGAAGAACCGTTCTCCAGCACGATGCTGTCCCGGAAGAACACATCCGGAGGCGGCAGTTTCTTCAGAGCGCCGAGGACAGGCGCGATGACGATGACCTTTTCGTCCCCGCCCAGCGCCGCAAGGCCCGCGATCTCCTCCTGCAGCTGCGCCGTGGACTTCGCTTCATAGCGGAACGAGGCGCTTTCCACGTCGGGAAGCACCAGGATGCGCACGTCGGTAAAAAAGGACAGGTCCGAAGCGATCCTCTTCGCGCGGCTCGCGGAAGTCGTTAGGATCAGACCCTGTCCGTTTCTCTCTTTGATGAAGTTTGCAGCCAGCGGGGCGATCCGGATCTCGGAAAGCCCCGTCAGGTTAACAAGTTTGCCCATTCTCCTCCGTCTGAGACGCTTCGGGAGAGACTTCGGTCTCCTCCTGCGCCTGCGGCTTCTTCTGCTTCTTCGGTTTATGGTTGTACTGCTGCATGGCGGCCTTCGGGCCTTCCTTCACCCAGCAGATGATGGCGTCTGCCGCCTTGTCGATGGCGTCCGCCAGAGGCTTCTGCTCATCTTCGGCAGGCTTGCCCGTCACGTAGGACACCAGGGGGATGACGTCGCTCTTGCCCGTTCCGATGCGGATGCGGGGGAAGTCATCGAACTGCAGCTGATAGATGATGCTGCGCATGCCGTTGTGCGTACCGGCGCTCCCCTTCTCCCGCAGGCGCAGGTCGCCCACGGGCAGATCGATATCGTCGTAGACCACGATGAGGCGGCTGGGGTCGATGCCGTAATACGCGACGATCTCCCGCACAGCCTCCCCGGAATTGTTCATGTAGGTCTGCGGCTTGACCAGGATCACCTTTTCCGTCCCGATGCGGCCTTCGCCCAGCAGCGAGCGGAACTTCAGACGGCGGATGTCGATGCCCAGTTTATACGCCAGGACGTCCATCGTCAGGAAGCCCATGTTGTGCCGCGTCTGTTCGTATTCTCTTCCCGGATTGCCCAGGCCGCAGATGATATACATCGCCGTGTTCTTCTCCGTTTAGCCGAACAGTTCGCTGACCGGATTGTTCGTGAAGATGCGGATGAGGGTCTCTGCGAACAGAGGCGCCACGGACAGCTGCTTGATCTTGTCGATCTTCTTCTCCTCGGGCAGAGGAATAGTGTTCAGGAAGACCATCTCCTCGATCTGGGAGTCGCGGATGCGCTGGATGGCGGGACCCGACAGAACGGCATGGGTCGCACAGGCCTGCACGCTCTTCGCGCCCATCTTCTTGATAGCGTTCGCCGCGTTGCAGATGGTGCCGGCGGTGTCCACAAGGTCGTCTACCAGGATGCAGTCTCTGCCTTCGACTTCGCCGATGATATTCATGATCTCGGATTCGTTGGGCTTGGGACGGCGTTTATCGATGATGGCGATCGGCGCATTGAACGGCTTGGCGAAGCTTCTGGCACGGCTCACGGAACCGTGATCCGGAGAAACGATCGTAACGTTGTCCCAATTGCCTTCAAACTTTTCCTGCATGTATTTGGACAGGATGGGCTGACCGATCAGATGATCCACGGGGATGTTGAAGTAGCCTTGGATCTGGGCGGCGTGCAGGTCCATGGTGACGACTCTGTCAGCGCCTGCTGCCATAAGGATATCCGCGACCAGCTTGGCGGTGATGGGATCTCTGGGCTTTGCCTTGCGATCCTGACGGGCATATCCGTAATAGGGGATGACCGCGTTGATACGGCCTGCGGAAGCTCTCTTCATGGCATCGATCATGATGAGCAGTTCCATCAGGTTATTGTTGACCGGGTTGCAGGTGGACTGGACGATGTAGATATCCAGGCCGCGCACGGTCTCCTGAAGGTTGACGTATACTTCACCGTCGGCAAACGTGGTGACTTCTGCCTTGCCGGGCGTTCTGCCCATGATGCCCGCGATCTCTTCCGCCAGTTCCGGATTGCCGTTGCCTGCAAAGATCTTGTAATCAGCGAATACTCCGTTATTCATCTTGTGGTCCTTTCTTGCGGCGATTGCCGTTGTTTCATAGTCATACACATTCAGTATATCATTGCGGCGGTCAAGAAGAAAGAGAACAAAAAGAAAAACGGCAGGTTTGCCGTTTTATCTTTTCCTTATCCGATGGTTAAAACGCCGGTTCTTCGGGTTCCTTGGCCGGGATCGCGCCGCACGTCTCTTCGTACTTTTCGAAGATCGCGTCGGAGATGCGCTTTCTCGTTTCGGCCTTCAGGGGATGCGCGACATCTTTATAGACCTCGCCGACTTTCTTGTTCGGCATGGCTACGAAATAGCCCTTGTCGCCTTCGACGATCTTGATGTCGTGGACGACGAATTCGTCATCGAACGTAACAGAAGCAACGGCCTTCATCTTGCCGCCGTTGTCCATCGTGCGGATGCGTACATCTGTGATCTGCATACACACACCAACCTTTCATGTTATAAATTGAATACACACGCCCGGTTCTGCAAGGTCCGGGCAAACCCTATTATACACTACTTTGCCGCTTTTTCAAGAATCAGCTCGCCGACCTTGTAGATGTCGCCGGCGCCCATGGTGATGACGATATCGCCCGGGCTCGTGTTGTTGCAGACGAACTCCGCCATGGATTCGAATTCGGGCAGGAAGTAGACTTCCTTATCCGGATGCTTGATCTTGATCTCGTCCATGAGCTTCTTCGAAGACATCTTGTAGATGTTCTTCTCTCTCGCCGCGTAGATCTCCGCCAGGATGATGACATCCGCATCGGCGAAGGCGTCCGCAAACTGGTCGAACAGCGCCATGGTGCGGGTATAGGTGTGCGGCTGGAACAGGCACCAGGTCTTCTTGTGCGACAGATTCTTCGCCGCCGCAAGGGTCGCGCGGATCTCCGCGGGATGATGGGCGTAGTCGTCGATCACGGTGACCCCGCCATCCGTCTTGCCGATGACGTCGAAGCGGCGCTTCGTGCCGGTAAAACTCTCGAGCGTCTTTTCGATGATGTCCAGATCGACGCCCAGCGCGAGGCAGGTAGCCGTCGCAGCAAGGCTGTTCGAGACGTTATGCTCACCGGGCACCGCCAGTTCGATGCGCCGCAGGAACTCGCCCCTGCAGTACAGATCATAGCTCGGCATGCCGAAATCGTTGAACTTGATGGCCTTCGCGTAATAGTCGCTCGCTTCGTTGAAGCCGAACGTGACGACTTTGCACGGCAGGTTCTCCGTGACGGACTTGACGAACGGGTTGGAGTCGAACGCGACGATCAGACCGTTTGCCGGGACCTTTTCCGCAAACTTTCCAAAGGATTCCGTGATGTGGTTGATGTCCTTGAAGTAGTCCAGGTGGTCCGAATCGATGTTCAGGATGATCTCCGCCCAGGGCCGCAGGGACAGGAAGCTGTCCATGTATTCGCAGGCCTCCGTCACGAAGTACTCGCTGTTGCCGACCTTGACGTTGCCGTGGAACTGGTTCAGGATGCCTCCGACCAGGATGGTGGGAGAATAACTGGCCGCTTCGAGGATCAGACTGACCATGGACGTGGTCGTCGTCTTTCCGTGCGTGCCGGAGACAGCCACGGAGATCTGATAATCCGCCATGATGGCGCCCAGCGCTTCCGCCCGGGTGATGATGGGGATGCCGCGCCGTCTGGCTTCCGCCAGTTCCGGATTCTCCATGGAGACGGCCGCGGAATACACCAGCAGGTCCGTGTCGCCCAGGTTGTCGGCGTTGTGGCCGATGAAGACCTGCGCGCCCTGCTGTTCCAGCATCTCCGTCACGGAGCTTTCCTTCATGTCCGAACCGGATACCCGGTAGCCTCTGGACAGCAGGATCTCGGCGATGCCCGAAAGACCGATGCCGCCGATCCCGACGCAGTGCACGTGTTTAAAGTTCTTCAGATCCATTTGATCTCCTCTCCGATCTTGCCGATCGATCCGGTCTATTTTCTTCCGCGAATGGTCTCGCGCACGAAGTCCTTCATGTCTTCCCTGGGGATGGCGCCCGCGTGGAGGATCGCTCTGCTCTTCAGATCCTTCAGCCCGTAGGGCACCCTTACGCCGCTCGCTGCGCTGAGCGCGTCGATGGCCGCAAATTCGTCCGCCGCCTTCGGCAGGCCGATGGCGCCGCTGACCGCCGCAGCGAACTTGTACGGGCTGGCCGTGGACGCGATGACCGTCGGCGTTTCATCGCCGGTCTCCGCAACGTAGTCCTTGTAGACCTTGTAGGCCACAGCCGTATGCGTATCCATCAGGTAATGATCCTTCGCGTAGATGTCGCCGATCGCCGCCAGGATCTCCTCTTCCGTCGCAAATCCGGCCGCGAACTGCGAAAGACCTGCCTTGATGGCGTCGTTCGCCTCGTAGTGCTTTTCCGATGCCAGGCTGTCCATCATATCCCGCACCGCCGCATCGTCGCATCCGCTCAGATGATAGAGCAGGCGTTCAAGATTGCTGGAGACGAGAATGTCCATGGACGGGGAATTCGTGACGTAGAACTCCCTGCGGGCGTCGTAGACACCGGTATGGAAGAAGTCCGTCAGGACTTTATTCTTGTTGGACCCGCAGATCAGTTTGTTCACGGGAACGCCCATCTGCTTGGCGTAGTAGGCGCTCAGGATGTTGCCGAAGTTGCCGGAGGGCACGCAGATGTTGATGGGGTCACCCGCCTGCACCCTGCCGTTCTTCACCATCTGCGCGTAAGCCCAGACATAGTAGGCGACCTGGGGCAGCAGGCGTCCAACGTTCATGGAGTTCGCCGCCGAGAAGCGGTAGCCGAGCGCGCCGACCTCTTCGCCGAATTCCTTATCGTTCAGGATGGCCTTCTGCGTCGTCTGCGCGTCGTCGAAGTTGCCGAAGATGCTGGTGACGTAGGTGTTCGATCCGGTCGCCGTGCGCATCTGCTGTTCCTGCACCGGGCTCACCGCGTGATCCGGGAAGAACACGATGATGCAGGTGCCGGGCACGTCTTCGAAGCCCTTCAGGGCTGCCATGCCGGTGTCACCGGACGTGGAGACCAGGATGCAGACCGTCTTGTCTTCCTTTTCCTTGGCCAGCGCCGTGGTCATCATATAGGGCATCAACGCCAGCGCCATGTCCTTGAAGGCTGCCGTCGGTCCGTGATACAGCTCCAGGAAATCCGCGCCGCCGGCATGGACCAGCGGAGCGACGTCTTCCGCCTCGAACTTGTCCGTGTAGGCGCCGTTCAGGCAGGCTTTCAGCTCTTCGTCCGTATATTCGTCCGCGTATGGCTTCAGGACTTCCGCCGCCAGCGTCTTGTAATCCATCGCGGCGTATTCCGCCCAGGACTTGTCCAGTTTCGGGAACTCTACAGGAACGTAAAGGCCCTTATCCGCCGCTATGCCCTGGATGACCGCGCCGGAGAGATTCTTTTCCGGGGCCTGTCCCCTCGTGCTTTTAAAGATCATATCTGCCTCCTATTCTGCCTTCAGCGCGGCTTCCGCCCTGTCCAGTCTCGCGAAGACCTGCTCCCTGCCCATGATCTGCTGGATGGTCCAGAGATCGGGGCTGTTGCTGCGGCCCGTGAGCGCGATGCGGATGCAGTTGCTCACGTGTCCCACGTGACCCTTGTACGCATCGGGATTCTTCTTGTAATCCTTCGGTTTGACCGCATAGCCCAGATCCGCGGTGATGGCGCGGATCTTCTCGAACCACGCGGCATTGTCGTCCGCTTCGCTGTAGCCTTCCTTGTATCTTCTGAAGATCTCGCGGATGTCGTCCGCGCTGCATTCCGCGGGCATCTCCGCTTCGGTCTGAAACGTCTCGTCGAAGAAATAACTGATGAAATCGAAGATCTGCTGCGCGAAGATCAGGTCTTTGCGGGGCTTTTCGCCGCCGCGGTCGATGTCGAAGATCTTCCTGGTCTTCCCGGGGTCAGCGGACAGGAGCGCCGCCTTTTCCGGCGCGAATTCGTTCGCCCAGGCCAGTTCGAAATCGTAGATCTCCTCTGCCGACTTCTTCGCGAACACGTCCTTGGAGATGTCGTTGAGCTTGCTCAGGTCGAACATCGTGCCGGAGCTGCTCATCTTGGCAGCTTCGAACGGGAAGTCCTCCATCGGCGCGTCCGGGTTGGCCATGCGCCACTCCTCGTAGTCGGAGTTCAGGATGGTCATCAGGTACTCGCGGACCGCTTCGGGGAAATAGCCCAGTTCTTTATAGTAGCCGAGGCCGAGCTCGGGATCCTTGCGCTTGGAGAGCTTGCGCTTCGTGCCGGTCGTCTCGTCGACCTTCATCAGCACGGTGTTGTGGCAGTAGACCGGCAGTTCCCAGCCGAGTTTTTGGAACAGTTCCACGTGGATGGGCAGGGACCCGATCCACTCCTCGCCTCTCACGACGTGCGTCGTGCGCATCAGGTGGTCATCCACGACGTGCGCGAAGTGATACGTCGGCAGGCCGGTCTTCTTCAGGATGACCACGTCCTGCTCATTCTCGGGCATGGAGATATCGCCGCGGATGGCGTCGGTCACGTGGATGTATTTCGAAGGATCTCCGGTAGAACGCAGGCGGAACACGGGTTCCTCGCCCGCTGCCAGCCTCGCCTCGATCTCTTCGTAGGAAAGGTCTCTGTGCTTCGCGTACTGTCCGTAAATACCCGGATTCAACTTATTCGCTTCCTGATAGGCACGGATGTCCGCGATCTCCTCTTCGCTCATGAAGCAGGGATAGGCCTTGCCTTCGGAGACGAGCTTCTTGACGAACGTCTTGTAGATGCTGCTGCGCTCGCTCTGCCAGTACGGGCCGTATTCGCCGGCCTCGCCGTCTTTCGTCGCGCCTTCGTCGAAGCGGATGCCGAAATAGTCCAACACGTCGATCAGCATGGGCACGGCGCCTTCCACTTCGCGCTTGTCATCGGTGTCTTCGATGCGCAGGAACGAGATGCCGCCGCTGCGGTGCGCAAGGCGCTCATCCGTGAGCGCGTTGTACAGGTTGCCGAGGTGGATGAACCCTGTCGGGCTCGGACCCATACGGGTCACCTTGGCGCCTTCGGGCAAACCGCGTTTCGGGTAGCGGGCTTCCAGTTCTTCTGCAGTTGTCGTGATATCGGGGAACAGCAGTTCCGCCAGCTTGGGATA
>JAFZRG010000196.1 GCA_017619985.1 Bacillota bacterium
CGCGTAAAGAGGCTTCTTCAGGATATCCTCGTCCACGGCGACGAGTTCGATCTCGCCTATCGCCTTTCCGTTCTCGTCGCGGAGGCTGAAGACGTATCCGCTTCCGTCGCTTCTGGGAAAGCCGTTTTCATCCAGGTTCTCTTCCGTCAGTTCCGCTTCCGGGACGGTCTGCGCCAGTTCCTGCAGGGCTGCCAGCGCGACGGGATACGGCTGCTGCGCGTACCATTTGTCGTAGCGGCCCTTCGCGAACAGGCCCGCGATGCAGAGCAGCGCCAGAAAGACGGCAGTCTCTGCGACTCTTGTTTTGATGGATCTTTTATCCGCGTTTGCTCTCATGACGATCTCACAGAAGTTCCCGGAAATACAGGCCCGCGGTGCGGGGGAAGTCCGCCGGGGCTTTTTCCCTGTAAAGCGCCAGGACCGCCGCGCATTGTTCCGCGCTTTCCGTCGTAAAGTACAGTTCTTCGAAATCGAGTTTCGGCACCGCTCTGTCCGCCACATACAGGGGCACGCTGTTCAGGATCTCGGCATACTGTCTGTCCCTGCAGATGAGGGAGAATTCCGTGCCGGTGCGGTCGGTCATCTTCGAAAGACCCGTGCAGGACCCGCATCCCTTCGCGGTCTTTCCCGGACACGCCCGGCATTTCATCAGCGGCAGATAGCCGTACAGGATCGCGCCGCGCGGCATTCCGCCCTTCATCTTCCGCATCTTCGCGAAAGCCAGTTCCGGAGAGACGGTCACGTCTTCGAGTTCCATGTTCCGGTATTCTTCCGCAGCTTCGGAATTCAGCACGTTCAGTTCGAACCCGCCGTGGACGCGCAGACCCGCTTTCCGCGCCAGATGGATGCTCCCGATATTGCTGCAGACAGCGTCCTGCACCGGGCCCGGGAGGGTCAGCAGCGCCTGTTCCAGCGCGTCTCTTGCCGCAGTCCCGTACACGATGGGCGGCAGTTCCGCCCACAGCCTGCCGCCGAAGCGCTGCGCCAGTTCCGGATGCTTTGCGATCTCCTTCACGGGAAGGATGACGACCGCGTCTTCCGGCACGCCGCAGATCTGCTCCGCCGTCTCGAAGCGCAGGCGCAGCTGCGGTCTCGCGGGCGGTTCATAGGCCGGCAGCACCTTCGCCGGCGTATCCGCCTTCGTCCGCACGTAGAAGCGGTTACGGTCCTTTTCGAGGATGTCCAGTACGTCGCGGCGCATGGCGTTCAGAGCTGAAGCCGGCAGGAACAGTCCGGGATCGATGCTGCAGCGGATCTTCCAGACCCTGTAGGACGTGTCCCCCGTCTTGTACAGGCTTCTGCCCACCTGTTCGTCGCTCAGACCGGTCTTGAGCGCGAGCGCGGGTTCGGGCCCAAGAACCACCGCCCTGTCGTCTCCGCTGGCCGCCGTCAGCTTCGCGGGCTGACCCGCATGGGCCTCGAAATAGAACCTTACCGGGACCTTCACGTCCGGCGCCTCTTTGTACATCCGGGCCAGGCCGTCCAGCACGCTTTCCGCCGCGGTCACGTCTTCCTTCGTGCGGTAGCCGAACATATCCTGCGTCCGTTTGCCCGTCAGATAACCGTTCGTGAACCCGCTGCGCGAGAACACGCTGCGCAGGGTCTCCAGATCAGGTTCGCCGCCGTCCAGTGCCTGCCTGCAGGCGGTCACGGCCGCGGCTACGTACTCGGGGCGCTTCATCCGGCCCTCGATCTTCAGGGAACTCACCCCGGCATCCCAAAGATCCTGCATGTGCGGAATGTAGCACATGTCCTTGAGCGACAGCGCGTGATCCTTGCCGCGGATCTTCCAGTCCAACCGGCAGGGCTGCGCGCAGAGGCCCCGGTTGCCGGACCTGCCGCCGAACATCGCGGACATGTAGCAGTTGCCCGAGACGCTCATGCAGTGCGCGCCGTGCACGAACACCTCGCAGTCCGCGCCGGTCTCATCGATGATATCGCGGATCTCCTGAAGGGTCAGTTCGCGGGCCAGAACCACCCGTCTGAATCCGTACGCCAGCAACTCGCGCACGCCTTCCGCGTTGCAGACCGCCATCTGCGTGGACGCGTGCAGCGGCAGATCCGGCCAGCAGCGCTTTGCGTACAATGCGACCGCCAGATCCTGCACGATGATGGCGTCGGCGCCGCAGCGGGCCGCGGTATCCACGGTCGCGTGCATTGCCTCGAGTTCGTCGTCCATGACGAGCGTGTTGACGGTCACATAGACTTTGACCCCCGCGTCGTGGCAATAGCGGATCGTCTCCTCCAGCCCCTCTCCCGCAAAGTTGTCTGCGTTGCGGCGGGCGTTGAAATCGGGCAGGCCGAAATATACCGCGTCGCAGCCGCAGCGCACGGCGGCTTTCAGCTGTTCCGATCCGCCCACAGGGGCGAGGATCTCAGGTTTTCTGCGCATGTTTTCGGGCATTACAAAACCTCTGCCGGGCATAGTCCGACATGTTATTTTACCACAGCCGTGAAGTATGGTAAAATGATGCGGCAAATTGTAAAGAAAGAGTAAAAAACATGATCGATAAAAACAGACCCGAACTGCTGGCTCCGGCCGGCGATATGGAATGCGTGCGCGCAGCGATCCGTTACGGAGCGGATGCGGTTTACCTGGGCGGGCCTTTCATGCAGATGAGGGCAGACAAAGTCGGCTTTACACGCGAGGCGCTGACCCAGGCAAGCCGCGAGATCCACGCGGCGGGCAGAAAGCTGTACGTGACCGTCAACTGCTTCGCGTTCTCCGACGAGATCCCGCAGCTGGGCGAATATGCACGGTTCCTGAAGGAGATCGGCACGGATGCCGTCATCGTGTCCGACATCGGCGCCATCGCGCAGATCCGCGAGGAATGCCCGGACCTGGACATCCACGTGTCCACGCAGGCGAACTGCATGAACGCGCGCGCCGCGAGAGTGTATTACGATATGGGCGTCAAACGCGTCGTGCTGGCGAGAGAGCTCAGTCTGGAGAGGATCGCCGAGATCCGCGCGAATACCCCCGAAGACCTGGAACTCGAGGCTTTCGTGCACGGTGCCATGTGCATGAGCTACTCCGGCCGCTGCCTGCTGTCCGCGTACCTGGCCGGGCGTTCCGGCAACCGCGGCGAATGCGCGCAGACCTGCCGCTGGAACTACTACCTCATGGAGGAGAAACGCCCCGGCGAATACTTCAAGATCGAAGAGGACGAGCGCGGATCGGCCATCCTGAGCTCGAAGGAACTGTGCTGCATCGAGCATCTGAAAGCGTTCGAGGATGCCGGCATCTGCTCATTCAAGATCGAAGGCCGCATGCGTACGCCCTTC
>JAFZRG010000197.1 GCA_017619985.1 Bacillota bacterium
CTGCCTGCACGTTCGTTACGGCGTTCGTCGTGTTCGTCTTCGCCGAGATGATCCCGAAATCCTACGCCAAGGCCTGCAGCGAAACGCTCGCGCCGCGCGTGGCCGGGTCCCTGATCTTCTTCATGAAGCTCCTGACCCCGGTCAGCATCCTGTTCTCCGGAATCAGCCATGCCGTGACGAAGATGGTCGGCTCGGACGGCACGGACGAACCCACCGTGACGGAAGAGGAACTGTTCGACATCATCGAAAATATCGACGAAGAGGACAAGATCGACGAGGACGCGGCCGAACTGGTGCAATCCGCGCTGGAATTCACCGTCAAGACCGTCAATTTCGTGCTGACGCCGTGGAGCAGCACCGTCAAGATCAGCCGCTCCATGAGCGACGAAGAGATCCTCCAGGTCATTACGGAGGGTCACTTTTCGCGCCTGCCCGTCGTCGACGAGAACGGCGAACTGGAAGGCATCCTGCATATCCGCAAATTCCTGAAGGCGAAGATCCGCGGACGCAAGGCCCTCAAAGCCCGGTCCATGCTGGATAAGCCGTTCTACCTGCCGCTGTACATGCCCATCGACGACGCGCTCGACGCGCTCAGCAGCAACCGCTCGCACATGGCCATCGTGCAGAGAGGCGACGGCAGCATCGCGGGCATCGTCACGGTCGAGGACATCCTCGAAGAACTGGTCGGGGAAATTTACGATGAAGAGGAAGGGGGTCTGCCGAAATGACCCTCAGAATTCTTTTCATCGTGCTGCTCATCCTTCTTTCCGCCTTCTTCTCGGGTTCCGAGATCTCGTACGCCGGCGCCAGCGAAGTCAAGCTGCGCAGGGCGGCGGAGACGGCGAGGAAGAGAAGCAAAGAACAATACGCAAACGACATCAAAGAACATTACGAGGACGCGCTCATCTCCATCCTGATCGGCAACAACCTCGTGAACATCGCGTCTTCGGCGGTCGCCACCGTCATCGCCATCGGCCTGATGGGGGATGCCGGCGCAGGCGTCGCGACCCTGATCATGACCGTGGTCATCATCATCTTCGGCGAGATCGCCCCGAAGATCGTGGCGAGCAGAAAGCCGGAGAGCTTCGCGTACGCGGCGGCCGTGCCCCTGCACTGGTTCACGCTGATCACGAGACCGCTCGTTCTGATCTTCTCCGCATTCATGAAAGCGGTCGGCAGCCTCTGGGAGGAGAGCGCCGTGGACGACGCGGTGACCGAGGACGACCTCGAGACGATCTTCGAGACGGCCGAAGACGAAGGTGTCGTGGACGAAGACACGGCGGACCTGCTGCAGAGCGCGCTGGATTTCGACGACGTGCTGGCGTACGAGATCATCACGCCGCGCGTGGACATGGAAGCCATCGACATTGAGGACAGCAGGCAGGAGATTATCGACCAGATCATGAAGACGCGCTTCTCGCGCCTGCCGGTCTACGAGGATACGCCCGACACCATTATCGGCATCGCACACGTCAACCAGTGCCTCAGAAGCCTTGCTGCGGGCGAGGAATTCGACCTGCGGTCCCTGATGATGGAGGCGCACTTCGTGCACAAGACCATGCCGCTCGATGACGTGTTCGAGACCATGCAGCGCGAAGGCTGCCATATGGTCATCGTGACGGACGAATACGGCGGCACGATGGGCATCCTGACCATGGAAGACGTGCTGGAGCAGATCGTCGGCGAGATCTGGGACGAAAAAGACGAGATCGACGAGGAGTTCGTGGAACTGGACCCGGCGCACTACGAAGTGGACGGCGACATGCGCCTCGAGGATTTCTTCGACGAACTGGATCTCGACGAGGACGAACTGGACGACGACAACGCCACAGTGGGCGGCTGGGCGATCGAGATGCTCGGCGGCTACCCGGAGGCGGGGGAGAGTTTCGAATACGAAAACGTCAAGGTGACCGTCGCAGAGACGGAGGGCATGCGGGTGACAGAGCTGCTCGCGGAAGTCATGCCCGAAGAGGAAGAAGAGGAAGAATAGAGCATAAGAAAAGAGGGCGGGGATCTCGGATCCTCGCCCTCTGCTTTTTATGATTATAATTCTTTTGTTTCCTTTTCCTTCATCCAGGTCTCGAAGGTCATGATGGGCCTGCGCTTGTGCTCGCTTCTGGAGTGGTAGCGGTCGAGGATGGCCAGCTGCTCTTCGGTCGCTTCGCCGGTCTCGAGGAAGTGGTCGATGGCGGCGTAGGTGATGCCCATCTCGGACTCGTCCGTCTGTCCCTCGAACAGCCCTGCGGAAGGCGCTTTGTGGACGATGCTGTCCGGTCCGCCGACGAAGGCCAGGAATTCGAAGACTTCCGAGGCGGTCAGATCCGAAATGGGATTGAAATCGCAGGCGCCGTCCCCCCATTTCGTGAAGTACCCCATGTAGGCCTCGCTGCGGTTGCCCGTGCCTGCCACGAGGCGGTTCTCCGCTGCGCCGATGGCGTACAGCGTGGTCATGCGAAGGCGCGGCGCGATGTTCGTGACCGCTGCCTGATTCAGCTCGGCGACCCCGTCGAGCGCTGCGATCTCGGCTTCCCTGACCGGGGTCAGGTCGACGACGCGCGTCTCGATGCCGAACTTTTCGGCGAGCTCCTTGCCGTCGTCTGCATCGATGCCGTAGTTCCGTTTGCTCGCGCAAGGCATGATGACGCCGACCGTATTGTCGCAGGCTGCTTTGCATAAAATGCCGACGAGCGCGGAATCCTTGCCGCCGGAATTGCCGAAAACAATGCCCGCGGCATGCGCTTCTTCCAGGCGGGAACGGATGAATTCTACGCGTTTTTCGTATTCTTCCTGATAATTTCTCATAGTTTTGCACCTCTTTGCTCTATTTTACTACGCCGGCGCGCACAATACAAACCACATCATAATGGGCTTTATAAAAAAAACTTGCATGGCTTTATGGAGATATGGTATATTTATTGTGTAATTATTTCCTATACTTTTATTTCATTGGAGGTGAAATAATGGGTTTCATGGACATTATTGATGCCATGAACGGGTTCGTCTGGGGTACTCCTCTGATCGTCCTGCTTCTTGGTACCGGCGCGATCGTTACGATCGGTTCCGGATTCTTCCAGTTCGCACACTTCGGCTGGATCATGAAGAACACCTTCGGCTCCATCACGAAGAAGACCGAAGGCGAAGGCACCATCTCCGCGTTCGAGGCTGCATCCATCGCAGTCGGCGGCGCTGTAGGTGCCGGTAACATCGGTGGCGTTGCTACCGCTATCGCAGCGGGCGGCCCGGGATCCGTTTTCTGGATCTGGCTGATCGCTCTGGTAGGCATGATGACCAAGTGCGCTGAAGTATCTCTGGCGCTGCACTACAGAACACCGGACATCACCGGTGAGCGTTATGTAGGCGGCCCGACTTACTACATGCAGTTTGGTCTCGGTGAAGAAAAGCACTGGGGAGGCGCATACAAGATCTTCGCGGTCATCTTCGCGGTCGGTATCTTTATCTCCTTCGTCTTCACCATGCAGAACTACAACACTGCTGAAGCACTGTCCTCTACCTTCCCCGGAATCAGCATGGTCGTTGCTTCCACCGTCTTCGCGATCTGTATGACCATCGTTGTTGCCGGCGGTCTGAAGAGAGTCGGTGACTTCGCATCCAAGGTAGTGCCGTTCATGTGCATCCTGTACATGGTGTTCGCTCTGATCATCATCATCAAGAACATCGGCAACATGCCTCACACTCTGGGCCTGATCTTCGGTCACGCCTTCACCCCGACTGCTGCTACCGGCGGTTTCGCGGGCGCTGCTCTGTCCGTCACCATCACCAAGGGTATCCAGAGAGCTCTGTACTCCAACGAAGCTGGCTGGGGTACTTCCCCGATGGTACACGCTACTTCTATCGTAGACCACCCCGTCGAACAGGGTATGTGGGGCTGCTTCGAAGTATTCGTCGACACCATCCTGGTCTGCTCCATGACCGCTTTCGTCATCATCGTAACCGACACCTGGACCTCTGGTCTGGACTCCTCCTCGATGACCCTGACCGCATTCGAATCCAACCTCGGCTTCATCGGCAGAGCAGTTATCGCGATCTCCGTGTTCCTGTTCGCGTTTACCACCGGTACCGGCTGGTACACCTACTATGACACGCTGATCAGACACGGATTCCAGAAGGATACTCCGCTGAGAAGAGCATTCCTGGCCGCCATCAAGTACGGCAACGCTCTGCCCGGCTGGATCCTGGTTCTGCTGTCCGTCAAGTACGACGTAGGCTCCGGCGCAGTCTGGGGCGTTGTCGACCTTGGTACCGGTGTTCCGACCTTCGTCAACCTGATCGTTCTGCTCATCCTGTGCAAGAGATTCTTCGAACTGATCAAGGACTACAAGGCTCGTTACATGGGCATCGGCGAAGTGGATCCCGAATTCTATGTCTGGTATGAAGACAAGAGAAAGGCACTCGCTGGCAAGTAATCTGTCTTAAAGGCAACTGAAAGATGACCTGGGTTATCCCGGGTCATCTTTTTTTATTTTTTGCGCAACCTTTCCGGCTGTTTCCTGTCTATATGGACAAAGGGGTATTCAACATAACATTCGTATAGAGAGGAGAACATCCATGAAAAAGAAGATCCTTGCGATAACGATGGCCATGATCCTGGTGCTCGGCGTGCTGACCGGATGCGGCGCGAAGAAGAGAGCCGACGCCGCGGCGCCGCAATATTATGCCGACGAAGAAGTATCCTACGCCGGCATGTTCGAAAGCAAGAACGCATACGACGGGCCTATGGAGGCGGAAGCGCCGGCAGCGATGGAGGACAGCTACGAATACGACGCGAGCGTCACCGTCGCGGAGAGCGAAACGGCTTATGGCAATTCTGCCAACATGGTGAACAACCTGACGTACGGAGAGAACGTCAAGTTGATCTTCCGCGCGTGGATGCATCTGCAGACGCTGGATTTCGCACAGGCGGAGGACGAACTCAACAGGCTGGTCGAACAGTACAACGGCTACTTCGAATCCGTCTACACGGATAACGGCAGCTATTATTCCAATTACAACTACCTGCGCGGGTCCTACACCGTGCGCGTACCGGCCGCGAATTACGACCGTTTCCTGTCCGCGCTCGGCAATACCTGCCACGTCGTGAGCCTGAACAAGACCACGGAAGACATCGGCCTGCAGTATTCCGACACGCAGATGCGCCTCGAGACCGTCAAGGCCAAGCAGGAGAGACTGCTCGCGCTCATGAAGCAGGCGACCGAGATGAGCGACATTATCGAACTGGAAAGCGCCATCTCCGACTGCCAGTATCAGATCGACTGCCTCACCTCCACGATGAACCGCTACGACAGCCTGATCGGCTATTCCACGGTCAACATCGAACTCGAGCAGGTGGAACGCCTGGACAACTCCATCACGGAGGAAGAGACGTTCTGGCAGAAGCTCGCGAACAACTTCAAGGAGGGCCTGGAGGACTTCGGCTACGGCATCGAGGACCTGGCCTACTGGATCGCCTACAACATCGTCGGCATCATCATCTTCATCGCGATCATCGTCGTGCTCGTCAAGCTCTGGAAGAAGCACGCCGCAGGCAAGGTGCACCTGCCGAAGAGACATAAGAAGGACGAAAAGCCGGAAAACCCGGAAGAATAACGAAAGGGGTATGTGCGAAAGGACCTGCAGCGATGCGGGTCCTTTTGTTTGTCAAAAACTGGGAATTGTGTTACGATGGTTTTCGGGGTATACTATATCCATCGGAGGTCCCTATGCACAAAGAGTTTTTTATCAATCAACTGAAGATAGATGAGGAGTTCACCGACTTTTTCCTGGTGAAGTCCATCGCGATCCGCATCGGATCGAACCGCAAGCAGTACCTGGACGTGACCCTCGCGGACAACACCGGCGAGATCAACGGCAAGAAGTGGGACGTGAATGACGAAGAAGCCATCAACCTCGGCAAGATCAAGGAGGGCGACCTCGTCAAGATCCGCGCGTCCGTCAGCGAATGGAACAACGTCAAGCAGCTGCGCATCGCCCGCATCCGCAAAGGCCAGAAGGAAGACGGCTGCGAGATGACGGATTATATCAAAGCCGCGCCGGAGAACCCCGACGAGATGTACGCGTTCATCCGCGAAAAGGCGGAGAGCATCAAGGACAAGGGCCTGCGCGCCATGGCGCTGCTGTTCCTGGACAGGGAAAAGGAAAGACTGCTGTATTATCCCGCGGCCATGAAGAACCACCACGCGGAGCAGGCGGGCCTGCTGTACCACATCAAGCGCATGCTCGCGATGGGGGAAAAGGCCTGTGAGGTCTACGAACAGCTGGACCGCGACTGGATCGTGTGCGGGGTCATCCTGCACGACATGGAGAAGCTGAACGAGATCCAGTCCAACGAACTGGGCATCTCGAACGGCTACACGTTCGAGGGGCAGCTGCTGGGTCACCTGGTGCAGGGAGCGGCGAAAGTCGCGGAAATGGCCAAAGAAGTCGGCCTGTCCGAAGAGAAGACCGTGCTGCTGCAGCACATGATGGTGTCGCACCATTACGAGCCGGATTTCGGCAGCCCGAAGAAACCGATGTTCATCGAGGCCGAGATGCTGCATTATCTCGACATGATCGACGCGAAGATGTTCGACTTCGAGGCTGCTCTCGCGGGCGTTGACCCGGGCAATTTCTCCGAACGCGTGCGCACGCTGGACGGCCGTATGCTGTACAAGCCGACGTTTAAAGGCTGACCTTGCGATGAAGGAGACCAAGGAAGGCCGCATCGTCGACCTGATTTTTCATAACGAAGACAATTTCTATACCATAGCGGTGTTCGAGACGGACACCGAGCAATTCTATGCCGTCGGCTATCTGCCGCGGCCGCAGAAGGGCAGACGCTATACGCTGACCGGGGAATGGAAGGTCCATCCCCGCTACGGCGAGCAGTTTGCCTTTTCTTCTTTCGAAGAGCCGGAACCTGCCACGTCCGACGGCATCCTCTCGTTCCTGTCCAGCGGCATCGTGAAGGGCGTCGGCCCCTCGACGGCTGCCGCCATCGTCAAAAAGTTCGGAGACGAGGCACTGAAGATCATGCAGGACGAGCCGGACCGCCTGACCGAAGTGCCCGGCATCGGAAAGGTGAAGGCAAAGACCATCACGGAGAGCTATGCGGAACACAAGGAATACGCGAGCACCGTCATGGCGCTGTCGTCGCTCGATCTTTCCGCAGCGACCTGCATGAAACTTTACAAAGCCTACGGCGCAGCCGCTGCGGATATCGTGCGGGAGAACCCGTACCAGCTGATCGCGGACGTGTTCGGCATCGGTTTCCGCAAAGCGGACAAGATCGCGGAAGGCATCGGCTTCGACAAGGAGAGCCCGTTCCGCATCAAGGCCGGCTTCCTTTATTATCTTGAGGCATGGGCCGGGGAAGGGAATACCTACGCTCCGAAGCAGTGGTTCATCGAACACTGCGCGTCGCTGCTCGACGTCAGCCGCGAGCAGGTGGAAGAAGCCATGGTGGAGCTGGCTTTCAGCGGCCGCGTGTTCTCCGAGGTACTGGAAGGCGAGGAGATCCTGCAGCTCTGGCGGTTCCGCCGCGCGGAGCAGAAAGTCGCGGGCAAGCTCTACACGCTGTGCCACGCGCCGCTGACCCACGTCACGGGTGACGCGTGGAACCTGATCGCCGCGAGCGAGAAGGAGACCGGCATCGAGCTTTCCGCCCTGCAGAAAGATGCGATCATCTCTTCCCTGCAGAACGGTGTGTCCGTCATCACGGGTGGTCCCGGCACGGGCAAGACGACGATCATCAACACGATCCTGAAGATATTGAAGGCTTCTGGGGTCAACACAGCGCTGGCAGCCCCGACCGGACGTGCCGCCAAACGCATGTCGGAGGCGACGGGCGAAGAGGCGAGCACGATCCACCGCCTGCTCGAATATTACTATTCCGAAGACAACGAGGAGATGCGCTTCGGCAGGACCGAGGAGGATCCTCTGCCGTACGACTGCGTCATCATCGACGAGATGTCCATGGTGGACATCCTGCTGATGGAGGGTCTGCTGTCCGCGATCCGCCCCGGCACGCGCCTCATCCTCGTCGGAGACGCCGACCAGCTGCCAAGCGTCGGCGCGGGCAACGTGCTGCGCGACATCCTCGCCAGCGAGACCGTACACGCCGTGCGCCTGAAGGAGATCTTCCGCCAGGCCGCGGAGAGCCTGATCGTGGTCAACGCGCACCGCATCAACCGGGGCGAGTACCCGACGTACAACGAAAAGGACAAAGACTTTTTCTTCCTGGAACGCCAGCGCGAGAAGGACATCCAGGACACGGTGCGCGAACTGCTGACGATGCGCCTGCCGGCTTACTACAAAGACTGCGACCCGCAGGCCGACATCCAGGTGCTGACGCCGACGAAGAAAGGCCTGCTCGGCAGCGTGGAACTCAACCGTCTGCTGCAGTCGGTGCTGAACCCGCCCGCCCCCGGCAAGAACGAGAAGACGTACGGCGAGCGCGTCTACCGCGAAGGCGACAAAGTGATGCAGAATAAAAATGATTACCTGCTGGAGTGGAAGGACCTGCGCGACTTTACGGACGGCTGCGGCGTGTTCAACGGCGATCTCGGGGTCATCCGGAACGTGGACAACGACATGGGGACGGTGAGCGTCGTGTTCGACGGCTGCCGCCTCGCGACCTACGATTTCTCCAACCTGGACGAGATCGAAACGGCCTTCGCCATGACCGTGCACAAGAGCCAGGGCTCGGAGTTCCCGGTCGTCGTGATGCCGGTCGCGCGCTTCGCGCCGATGCTGGCCACGCGCAACCTGCTCTACACCGCTGTGACCCGCGCAAAGCAGGGCGCGGTGCTGGTCGGGATCCCGCAGGCGGTGAACGCCATGGTGGACAACAACGCCATCTCGGTGCGGTGCTCCGGCCTGAAGGCGAGGCTGACGAATCTCTGGGGGTTCGCGGATGGAATGGAATAGCTTTCTGATCGATTCAGGAAAGGCTGTGCTCAGCGCGGTCTTTCCTGAAAACATATACTGCATGTGCTGCGGCGACGCGATCGACCCGTCCGTCAGAAGCGGGCTGTGTTCGCGCTGCGCGGAAAAGATGCCCTGGGCGCTCGGCAATCCGTTCCATTCGTATATGGAAGAATTCGCGTTCGACGACCTGCTTCCCTGCGTGCGCTACGGTTCGTACGCGCGGAAGATCATGAACGGGCTGAAGAACGGCGGGCAGAACTACATGGCTCAGAGCGTCGGCCTCATGCTGGCCGAGCGCCTGCAGCTTTCGTGGGACATGCCGGACGTGCTGGCGGCGGTGCCGTCGCACAAAAGCAAACTGAGCAAGCGCGGCTACAACCAGGCGGAACTGCTTGCGGGATCGGCTGCCAGACACCTGAAGCTTCCCTATCAGAAAGGTCTGCTCGTCAAGACGCGCGCAACGGGTTCCATGCGCATGGCGGACGGCCGCACGAGAAGGAGCATGCTCGAGGACAGCTTCGCGATCACGCCGCGTTTTGAGGATGCGGTCGCAGGAAAACACGTCTGCCTCGTCGACGACGTCGTGACGACGGGCAGCACCGCGGACGCCTGCGCCAGGGTGCTGAAAGCTGCCGGAGCAGCGAAAGTTTCGGTGCTCTGCTTCGGCGCCAGCAGCGGTGTCAGAAAAAGTCGGGCAGATGGGGGAGAAGACGAAATTTTTTAACACGGACCCACTACATGTGGTATAATGAAATGTCAGAAAAGAGTCCGGGTCTGCGGTTGCAAGTCCAGGCCAGCTATGGGCAAAAGGATCCACGTAAGCCGTCAGCAAAGATCTGCGGTGATCATGGCATAGCTTAGAAGTAAGTCCTCGGAAAAATTCCGGCAAAGGCAAGTGTGGGGTCAAAG